>JAVJQK010000057.1 GCA_040218145.1 Sandaracinaceae bacterium
GGGAGCGGGAGCGGGAGCGCACGCGGGAGCGGGAGCGGGAGCGGGAGCGGGAGCGGGAGCGGCAGCGGGAGCGGGAGCGGGAGCGCACGCGGGAGCGGGAGCGGGAGCGCACGCGGGAGCGGGAGCGGGAGCGCACGCGGCAGCGGGAGCGGGCGCGGCAGCGCACGCGGCAGCGCACGCGGCAGCGGGAGCGGCAGCGCACGCGGGAGCGGGAGCGGCAGCGGAAGCGCACGCGGGAGCGCACGCGGGAGCGGGAGCGGGAGCGCACGCGGGAGCGGGAGCGGGAGCGCACGCGGGAGCGGGAGCGGGAGCGGGAGCGGACGCGGTGGCGGACGCGGCGGCGGAAGCGGCAGCGGACGCGGCGGCGGAAGCGGCAGCGGACGCGGCGGCGGAAGCGGCAGCGGACGCGGCGGCGGAAGCGGCAGCGGACGCGGCGGCGGAAGCGGACGCGGTGGCGGAAGCGGTGGCGGGAGCGGGAGCGGACGCGGGAGCGGAAGCGGGAGCGGACGCGGCGGGAGCGGGAGCGGGCGCGGTGGCGGAAGCGGCGGCGGAAGCGGAAGCGGGAGCGGACGCGGTGGCGGACGCGGCGGCAGAAGCGGCGGCGGACGCGGCGGCGGAAGCGGACGCGGGAGCGGAAGCGGAAGCGGTGGCGGAAGCGGAAGCGGCGTGCCCTGATCCCGCGGGAACCTTCGGGCCCCCGCGGCCTCCCACCCCGCGATGCGACGCTGGGGAATCGGAGCGCTGGTCGCGCTGGCCACGGGCGGCGCGGTGTTCTCCTGCCAGGACGGCCGCGCGCTCGTCGATCCAACCGGCGAGTCGACGCCAGCCCCCGGCGCAAGCTGGCTCGACGCTCCGTCGCGGTCGATCGCCCCGCACGCTCAGGACGGGGGCGCGCCCCTCGCGTGGGAGGGAGACGGCGGCGCGCCCGACGGCCCCTGCCGTGAGGTGCGCGTGCTCGATCCCGAGCGGCGTCCGGTCCCGGACGCGATCGTGCTCGCGGGCCTGCTCGACGCGACGCCCCGCGAGCTCATCGCGGACGGCGCCGGCCGCACCACGCTCTGCTTGCCCCTCCAGGAGATCGTGACGGTGGAGGCGTACGACGCGGACGGTCGGTGGGAGCGGGTGACCGGCCGGTGGCGGGAAACCCGGCGCACCTTGACGCTGGTGCTGATGGAGCCGCCGGAGATGGCCGTGCGGGTCGTGGACGAGGACGGCCGCCCCGTCCGTGGCGCGCGCGTCGCGCTGACCTCCCGGCGGCACGCCGACGTGCTCGACGCGCACGCAGAGCGGATCCACCGGACGCTCACGGGGAGAGCCGTCCCGCACACCGACGCGCGCGGCGAGGTCACCCTCTCGGTGGGCCGCGTGGGCCTCTACCACGCGCTCGTCGATCACCCCGACTACCTCGTCGGCGTCTCCGAGCGCGTCGCGCTGCGTCCGGGTGAGCGCGTCGAGGTGGAGCTCAGCCTGCAAGACGCCATCCGGGTCTGCGGCACGCTCGAGCTCCGAGGCCGGCCGCCGGCCCACGGCTGGGTCGAGATGGGGGGCTACTCGGCTCAGGCGGACCAGGCGGGGCGCTTCTGCTTCGAGGAGCGCGTCCCGCCAGGGTCGCACGCGACCTTCCAGTGGGGCGCGGACCACGCGGTCGCGGGCTGGGCGCGGCGAGAGGTCGCGGAGGAGCTCCAGCTCGCCCTCGAGCCCGCGGGCAGCCTGCGGGTGGAGGTGGACGTCGATCCCCGGCTCGCGCGGTGCGATCACGCCGGAGGGGATCTCTCGGTGACCTCCGGCGCGTTCAACCGCGAGGCGCCGCTCGAGGATGGGGGGGTGGTAGAAGCCGTCCCGCCAGGGACCGTCGCCGTGCAGGCGTGGATGGGAGGCGTGAGAGCGACGCGGGACGTGATCGTCAGCGCGGACAGGGAAGCGCGCGTGCGGCTCGAGTTGCGCGTGCCGTCGGGCTGGGGCGTCGTCTGGCGTGACGTCGCCGACGACTGGCGGGAGGTGAGGATCGACGGGCGGAGGGAGAGCCTCCGCGGCTGCCTCGCGGTCCCGGCCGGGGAGCACGCCATCGAGATCGACGACACGGTCACCCGCGTGACGGTGCCGCGCGGTGGGGAGACGCGGCTCCCGCCCCCGCCCCCCGCGCCGAGGCCGGCGCCACCCGTGATCCGGCGCGACGAGATTGCGGTCGAGCCACCGTGCCGACCGCGGGTGATGCTCACCTACTCCGAGACGCCCCACCCGGACGGCGACCTGATGATGATCAGCTGGGTCTCGCGCGCCGACACGAGCCTCCTCCCCGGGGACCTGCTCCTGGCCATCGACGGAGAGGCGCTCACCGGAGAGCGCGCCATGCTGGCGCTGGCCGGGGACGAGGGCACGAGCGTCACGCTGAGCGTCGAGCGGGACGGGCGCCGCTTCAGCGAGCGCGTGATCCGCGATGCCTGCGCGCGCTGAGCTATCTTCTGGGCGTTGAGCAAGCGGAAGCGAGAGGACTGGGAGCGCCGCGGCCGGGTCATGAAGGGGCTCGGGCTGGTGGTGCTCGTGGCGGCCGTCACCGCGTGGCTCGCCCGGAACGACGCGCCGCCGCACCGCTGGCTCGAGCCGCTCGTGGGCACGCGCGGGAGCTACGCCCTGGTGTTTCTCGGCCTCCTGGCGCCGATCCTCGCGCTCAAGCTCTGGGCCGACGGCAAGCGCTCCGGGCGATAGGACTACTTGGTCACATGTCGGCGGATGATCGCGACGGACAGTGGTTTCGGGCACGCCGCGACGATGAAGGAGGGGCTTTCAGCCCCTTCGAGGAGGAGCGACGTGCCCGGAACCGCTGAACGAGCGAGGGCCGTCGTAAGTGTGATCAAGTAGTCATAGCCGCGGTGTGGACCGCCGTCATGACCGCTGGCATCCTGCGCGGCATGATGTCCCGCTGGTCCTTCGCGATCGCATTGGCCCTCGCGCTCGCCAGCTGCGGCGCGTCGCACGACGGAACGGACGCAGGCTCGAGCGACGCAGGCGCGAGCGACGCAGGCTCGGGCGACGCAGGCGCGTGCGCCGACGCCACCGAAGGAGCGAGCTGCAGCATGGAAGGCAGCTTCTGCGGTGGGCCCTGCACGGACGCCTGCTCGTTCTGCAACGTGCTCGAGTGCAGCGGCGGGACATGGATGCGTCGCGAGGCGCCGCCCGCGCCCTGCTTCGCGTGCGGAGACGCGCTCCGCTGCCAGCTCGACGTGAGCTACTGCCGCGTCGCCCGCTCGGACGTGGGCGGCGTGCCCGACAGCTACGCGTGCGCCGACTACGAGCCCGGGTGCGCCGACGGGGCGACCTGCGAGTGCGTGCCCGAATCAGAGCGGGGCTTCTGCACGGACGAAGGCGGCGGCGAGGTCACCGTGGACCTGCCCGGTGGCTGACGCGCCTACCCTTCGAACCCTCGGGGCGGCCGACGCGGGCGCGCTCGCGGAGCTGGCCGCGAGGCCGGACGTCGTGCGCATGGGCGACCACCTCGACACCCTGCGAGCCTCGGACTGGGCGGCGTGGATCGGCCCGCCCGAGCGAGACGGGGCGCCCGTGCTCGGGGCCTTCGAAGACGGCGCGCTCGTCGCGGCCGCGAAGCTCGAGCCCCGCACCCGACGCCGCGTCGCGCACAGCGCCAAGATCACCCTCGTCGCGAGCGAGAAGCGGCGGTTCGACCGCGCGGTGGACGCGCTCCTCGACGCGCTCGTCGACGCCGCCGACCGCTGGCTTCAGATCGTGCGCCTCGATCTCGCCGGGCCCGCCGGGCACCGACGCCTGAAGCGCTACGAGCGGCGCGGCTTCGCGCTCGAGGCCATCCAGCGCGGCGCGATCCTCACCGACGGCGAGTTCATCGACGAGGCGACGTTCGGGCGCATCCGCCCGGGCACCGAGCCCTACGCGCCGCCCCCCTCGAACCTCGAGCTCCCGTGGCCGCCCAAGGGCCCACGCATCAAGGCGAAGATCCGCCAGGCGCGCGAGGAGGACGGGCCCGCGGTGGCCGAGATGATGGCCGAGACCACCGTGGTCTGGGGCACGATGCAGATCCCTTTCCAGTCGCCCGGCATGTGGGGCGCGCGCTTCGCGACCAACCCGCCGGACCGCTTCTTCACGTACGTCGCCGAGCACCGCGGAGCGATCTTGGGCATGGCCTCGGTGATCCTCCTCGGCGAGCTGCGGCGGCGCCACGTCGGTTCGGTCGGCATGAGCGTGGCCACCCGCGCGCAAGGCCGCGGCGTGGGGCGCGCGCTGCTCGAGCGGCTCCTCGAGACCGCGGACGCGCTCCGGGTGCACCGCGTGGAGCTGGGCGTCTACGTCGACAACGACCGCGCGATCCGTCTCTACGAGCGCTGCGGCTTCGTGCGCGAGGGCAAGCAGCGCCTGCTCGCCTTCCGCGACGGCGGCTGGGTCGACAACCTCGTGATGGCCCGGGTCCGCGCGTCATGAGGCAGCACTGGACCCTCGACCCGGCCATCACCTTCCTGAACCACGGCTCGTTCGGGGCGTGCCCGAGGGAGGTGCTCGACCACCAGAGCGAGCTCCGCGCGCGCATGGAGCGCGAGCCGGTCCACTTCTTCGTGCACCAGCTCGAGCCGCTCTGGAACGCCGCGAGAGAGCAGGCGGCCTCCTTCGTCGGCGCGCGTCCGGAGGACCTCGCCTTCGTGCGCAACGCCACCGCGGGCGTCAACGCGGTGCTCCGCTCGCTCCGCTTCGCGCCCGGCGATCAGCTGCTCTGTACCGACCACGGCTACAACGCGTGCCGCAACGTGCTCGCGTTCGTGGCCGAGCGCTGGGGGGCCGAGGTCGTCGTCGCGAAGCTGCCCTTCCCCCTGTCGGATCCGTCGGAGATCACGCGCGCCATCGCCGACGCCGTCACGGATCGGACCCGCCTCGCGCTGATCGATCACGTGACCAGCCCCACCGGGCTCGTCTTGCCGATCGCGGAGATCACCGAGGCGCTGAGCGAGCGCGGCGTCCGGACCCTCGTCGACGGAGCGCACGCGCCAGGCATGCTCGCGCTGGACGTGGAGGCGACCGGGGCCACCTGGTACACCGCGAACTTTCACAAGTGGACCTGCGCCCCGAAGGGCGCCGCGATGCTCTGGGCGCGCCCGGACGCGCAGGAGGGGCTCCACCCGGCGGTGATCAGCCACGGCTACAACTCGGGCAGGCCGCGCAAGCGGTTCCTCGAGGAGATGGACTGGACGGGCACCGACGATCCGACGCCCGCGCTCTGCGTCCCGAAGGCCATCGAGGTGGTCGGCGCGATCGGCGGCGGCTGGGACGCCATCCGCGAGCGCAACCGCGCCCTCGTGCTCCACGGCCGCGACATCCTCGCCGAGGCGCTCGACGTCGCCGCGCCCGCGCCCGACGCGATGATCGGCTCGCTCGCCGCGCTGCCGCTGCCCGACGGCGACGGCGCCCCGCCGAGCTCCGCCCTCTACGCCGATCCTCTCCAGATCGCGCTCTTCGAGCGACATCGCGTGGAGGTGCCGATCCCCCCCTGGCCTCACCCCCCGAGGCGCCTCGTGCGCATCTCGGCGCATCTCCACAACGAGGCTTCCGACTACGGAAGGCTCGCCGCCGCGCTGCAGGCGGAGCTCCGATCGTGCGAATGAGACGCTCCCCCGGGGTGTCGTCCTCATCGACGTGACCGACGAGACGCCGACATGGAAGCGATGGCTGGGGCGGGGAGAGCTCGTGTTCCGCACCGGGCTCACCGTCGAGGAGGCGGAGGCGCTCGTGCGCGCGCTCCCCGACGCCCTGCCGAGATCCTCGACGCCCCTTCCAAGCTCGAGCGACGACATCGGGCTCGACGGGATGACGCAGCTGCGCCCGAACGGCTGGGGCGACGCCCAGATCTCCGGCGAGCGCTGGAAGATCCGTGGATACCGACGCGCGCTGCGCGGGCGCCTCGAGGCGGCCCCGGGCGGCGCGATCGTGCGGGTCGGCGTCGACGCGATGCGCTGGGACCTGCTCGTGGGCGGCGCGAACGCCGTCGGCGGGATCGCGAGCCTCGCCATGGGTGAGCTCGCGACCGGCGTGTACATGCTCGTGGCGGCCCCGCTCGCCGCCGTCGGCGCGCGGCTCTACGCCCGCTGGCGCAGGCGCGAGCTCCACGCGGCGCTGCGCGCGCACTTCCCGGACGTCGCCCAGAGCCCCCAGGGGCCGTTCCGCTAGTCCCGAATCAAGCGCTTCGCGCTTGCTCCGGGCCTAGCAATTCTAGTCAGGGGCTTTTCGCAAAAGCCCCTCGCTGCGGCGGCAAAGCCGCCTTCGCTTCACCCGAAAACGACGCGCCTGCGGCGCTTCTAGCCCCA
>JAVJQK010000058.1 GCA_040218145.1 Sandaracinaceae bacterium
CGGGGCGCTGGGGCCCCTGCGGCTCGCGCTCTCGCTTCGCGAGAGCTGGCCGCCTGTTCTGCTCGGAGGGCCTGAACGCAGGCCCTCCCCCCATTGGGCAAAGCGCCAATGGGGCCCCCCTCCCGACTACGGCGATTCGCGCGCTACGCGCGCTCGGTCGCCGACCCCAGCGCGGGGCGCTGGGGCCCCTGCGGCTCGCGCTCTCGCTTCGCGAGAGCTGGCCGCCCAGGCGGATCGCCGACCGTGGAGGTCGCCGCAGGGTGAAACGGGGACGCTACGTTGACTTGTTGATCTGTTTCCCGAGAAGTCAACGTAGCGTCCCCTTGGGCCGGCCGACCGCGGGCCCTCCCGGCTCGCTCGGCGAACCGGTCGCGCTACGCGGAGACGGCCCCGCGGACTCGGCCGCCGAAGCGGTCGCGGAAGCGGTCGCGGAAGCGGTCGCGGGAGCGGACTCGGCAGCGGACTCGGCAGCGGACTCGGCAGCGGACTCGGCAGCGGACTCGGCAGCGGACTCGGCAGCGGACTCGGCAGCGGACTCGGCAGCGGACTCGGTCGGCGGAGGCGGGGCGCACAGGCGGGTCGCCGAGCGCATAGGTCGCCGCAGGGTGACATGGGGACGTCAGGCTGACTTGTTTCCCGAGAAGGCAACAAGTCAACCTAGCGTCCCCTTGGGCCGGTCGACGGTGGGCCCTCCCACTACCCCGGCTCGCGCTCTCGCTTTGCGAGAGCTGGCCGCCCTGACGCGATGGAACATGCACGCTTCGCTGCGTTCGCTCGGGCCATCGAGCTCGCGATCTCGCTTCGCTGGATGCCCTTGGGCGCGCTTCGAGGCGTGAACGAGGGGCTCCTCGCGGATCTGAGGGACCGGGGGCGTCTGGTCGCATCGCTGGCTGGCTGCTCGGCCCGGGGGTGAAAAATCGGGCTTTGCAGGCTCAAATCACGACAAAATGTCAAAATTCGGACCTCTCGCGCATGATTTTCGCGAGGAAGTCTGAATTTTGGCTTTCTCTTGCACACGAATCTGCCCGACGCGTCTGGGTGACGGTGGGTGGGGCTCGTCACGCGGGGGGTCGCGGGACGGCCCCGAGGACACGCTCGCTCCGAGGTCGCGCGGATCGGATCCGGGGGCGGCGGGCGGGCGCGGCGCGCTGCGCGGGCGGGGAGGGCTCGGGTCGGGGCGCGAGCTCGGGTCGGTCGGGGTGGGCGGGGTGGGGTGCGTCAGGGGGCTCGGCGGGCGGCTTCGTGGGCCGCGATGCGGGCCTCTTCGATCTCGGCGATGAGGCGGGCGGCGTCCGCGAGGTCGGGGCGCCGGGGGGCGAGGAGCTCGGCCGCTTTGCGGGCGGCCCAGGCGACGTCGTCGTCGGCGTGATCGACGCGCTCCTGGAGCTCGCGGGCGTTGGCGACGTGGGCCTCGGCGTCCGCCTCGCGGCCGGCGCCCGCGGCCGCCGCCGCCGCGACGACCTCGAACATGTAGGCGACGAGGCGCTGGCCGAGGAGCGCGCTCATGCGCGCGCCGAGCTCGGTCTCGACGAAGGCCTCCTCGTAGCGCCCCTGGTGCAGCATGGTGATCGCCAGGTTGAGGCCGCAGATGTGCTCGTGCTGGGTGACGCCGCCGCGCTGGGCCCAGCGACGCGCCTCTCGATAGAGGGCCTCGGCGTCGGCGAGGCGGCCGTCGGCGCGCGCGCGCTCGGCCAAGGTGTTGTACGCGGTGCAGGCGCCCGAGGGGTGGCCGAGCTCCTCGAAGATCAGGCGCGCGGCGTCCGCGCTCTCGTCGGCGCCGCCGACGCCGGGCAGGGCCAACCCGAGCAGGCTCGAGGCCACGCCCGCGCGGTCGCCGATCTCCTCCGAGAGCGCGCTCGCGCGCGTGAAGTCGCGCCGCGCCGCCTCCTCGTGGCCCATGCTGTGCGCGAGATCGCCGCGCACGCGGAGGCAGCGGGCGAGCTCGCGCGTCTTGCCGACCTCGCCGAGCGCGGCGGCCGCGGCGTCGAGGTGGGAGCGCGCGAGGTCCTTCTTGCCGCGGTGGTAGTCGGTGTAGCCGAGCTCGTGCAGGGCCTCGGCCTCGAGCGCGCGGTAGCCACGCTCGCTCGCGATGCGCAGGGCCACGCTCGCGGCGCCGCCGGCCGCGTCGAGCTCCCCGAGGCGGTTGAGCGCGCCCGCGCGGATCACCGCCTCCTCACACTCCTCGGGGCAATCGGATGGAAGTCCGGCCGCGTCGCGCAGGCTCGCGGCGAGCTCGAGCATGGGGATCACCTCGGGGCTGCGGCCGTCCGTGAGCGCGCCGCGCGCCGCGACGAGGATCGCGGAGAGGGCCTCCTTCGGCCGCTGCGCGCGTCGCGCGTGATGGGCCAGGGCCTCCGCGACGCCGTGGTCGCCCATCGCGAAGCGCGCGCTCAGCGCGTCGGTGACCGCGGAGGCGAGCGCGGCGTCCCGGCCCCCCTCCCGCGCGGAGCGGCGGAGCGACTCTCGCACCATCGCGTGCGCGAAGCGCATGACGTCGCTCCGGGGCTCGAAGGCGGCGAGGCGCGATCGGACGAGCGCCTCGACGAGGTCGTCTTCGACGGGGATCCCCATGGTGCTGGCTGCGTCGCGCCACAGCTGGACGTCGATCTCCATGCCGATGGTGGCGGCCAGCTCGAGCGGGATCCGCTTGCCCGGATGATTCTCGGTGAGCCAGTCGACGTAGGAGCGCCAGAGCGTGTGGAGGTCGTCGGGCATGTCGACGCGCGCGCTCGGCTCGAGCGCGAGCGCGGCCCCCTCGAGCACGAGCGCCCGGCGCGCGATCCAGTCGCCGACGAGCTCCACCGCGAAGAGCGGGTTGCCGTCGGTGGTGCGCTCGACCTCCTCGGCGAGGGAGTCGGAGAGCAACAGCAGCTCGCGCACGAGTCGGCGATGGGCGTCGGGAGGCAGGGGCGTCACCTCGATCTCCTCGACGTCCGCCCGCGCGGCGAAGCGCTCGAGCCGCGCGGCGATCTCGGGCTGGCGCGCGCGCGCCTCCGTCTGCGCGGTGGCGACGACGAGGATGGGCGTGCCGGTGTCGAGCATGTCCTCCGCGAAGTCGATCGCGTCGGGGTTCGCGTCGATGTCGTCCACGACCGCGAGCACGCCACGCCGTCGGGCCGCGACCGCGAGCCCACGGCGGAGCGAGACGCGGCGCTCTCGCCAGGTCGGCGACGACTCGTCGTCTTCGGCCAGGGCGCGCGAGAGCGCGTCGATCTCGCTCATCGCCTCGTCCCCCACCCAGAGCGGGACGGTCCGCGCGAGCCGGTGCCGCACCTCCTCGCGCGTCCTGGCCCCGAGCGCCCCGAGCACGCGCCGCGCCGCGTGCAGGACCGCGCCGCTCTCGTGCGAGTGCACGAAGATGGGGATGGCGAGCCCGAGCTCGGCCACCCGTCGCATCATCCACAGCGCGAGAAAAGTCTTGCCCACCCCCGACGCGCCCGTGAGGAACACGCAGCGCGGCCCCTCCCCGCGGTGGACGGCGCGAAAGACGGACCAGAGCGCGTCTCGCTCGCGCTCGCGCCCGACGGTGGGCAGCGCGCGCGCGCCGTAGAGGCCGAGGCCCGCGCCGACCACGTGGATGGGAGCGAGCTCCTCGTCGGCCCGCCAGCCCTCGGGCATCGACGGCGGTGGGGTCGGGGCGTCCCGTCCGCGGGTGGGCGCGTCCACGCCCTCCGCGACGCCATGCGTGATCTCGGGAGAGCGGTCGGGGGTGGTGGCCGGATCCGCGGGCGCGGTCGCCGCGGCGTCGGACCAGAGGGGCGCGGCGTCGAGCGTCCGGTCGGGCGCCGCAGGCAGGAGGGCCAGCGCGGCGCGCGCGTCGGGAGCCAGCTCGAAGCGGTCGATGGGCGCGGGCGCGCACATGCGGGCGAGCCACGCGTCGAAGCCCTCCGGGAGCACGAAGCGCGGCGCCACGTCGGGCCGCGAATCCACGTACGCCACCTCCCGCGCCATGACCCCGAGCGCGTAGAGATCCGTCCACGGGCCGACGGAGAGCCCGTGCCCGCGCTGCTCCGGCGCGCGGTACGTCGGCGTGCCCGCGCTCGGCGCCTGGCCGCGCAGGGCGGCGAGCCCGAAGTCGGCGATGGCCAGCTCCGGTGCGCCGCGCCGCCGCTCCACCCAGAGCACGTTCGCCGGCTTCAGATCGCGGTGGATCACCGCGCGGGCGTGCGCGTGCGCGAGACCGTCGAGGACGCGCTCGAGCATGCCGCGCAGCGCGCTCCAGACGGGCGCGGGAGGGCGCGCCCAGAGGGAGTCGGCGCCGAGCTCCATCACGAGGTAGGGCTGACCCGCGTGCAAGACGTCGGGCCGCGCGCGCGCCTCCGCCGGGCTGACCTCGGCGTGATCGACCACGCGGACGATGGCCGGGTGGGAGAGCCCGACGAGCGTCCTCGCCTCGCGCTCGATCGCCGCCGCGCCGGGCCAGGCGTCCTCGCGCAGCAGCTTCACCGCGACCTCGAGGCCGCTCTGCGGGTGCACGGCGCGCCAGACCTCGGCCGTGCCGCCGCCCGCGATGCGCCCTCGAAGATAGAACACGCCGAGCCGCGCGGTCCCCACTCTGCGCCCCTCGCGGTGCGACGCTCAAGCGGTCTCGCGACCGCCCGCGCCCTCCCCTTCGTCGCCTTCGCCCGCCCCCTCGCCGCCGATGGGGCGAGGCCCGCTGCCCTCGTACTCGTCGTCCCCGTCGAGGTGCAGCGGCGGGTTCTCGGCGTCTCGCGTCGCGCCGTCGAGGACCACCGTCTCTCTCTCGATCTCCATCTCGGGCGTCGGCGGGGGCGGCGGCAGCGAGCGGCGCCGCTCCACCTCGAACGGGTCCTCCCACTCCTGCCTCTTCTGCGCAAACCACTCTGCGCTCCCGAGGAGCACGGCGGCCCAGCGCAGGTCCTCCGTGTTGGCCATGACGATCTTGATCGTCATCGTGAGGGGCACGGCGAGCAGCGCGCCGACCGGCCCCCAGAGCCAGCCCCAGAAGACCATCGAGGTGAAGACCACGAGGGGCGACAGGCCGAGCGCGCGCCCCATGACGCGGGGCTCGACCAGGTTGCCGAGCGTGAAGTTGATGACCCCGTAGCCCGCCAGGACCAGGAGCGCGGAGCCGGGCCCGAACTGGACGAGCGCCACGACCACCGGGGGGATGGTGGCGATGAACATGCCGAGGGTCGGGATGTAGTTGAGCAGGAAGGCGAGCAGACCCCAGAGGAGGGGGAAGTCGACCCCGCAGATGGCCACCCAGCCGCCGCAGAGCCCGCCCGTCACGACGCTCAGCCCGCTCTTGACCACGAGGTACGTCTGCACCTCCTTGGTGGCGACCGCGAAGCGCGGGAGATCCTGCGTGGGGCTGTGCAGCACGTACGCGAGCTTGATGCGCCAGGGCCCCGACTCGAAGAGCATGAAGAGCACGAGGAGCGCGACGAGGAGCGCCTTCGAGACGAGCGACGTCAGGCGCTGGAAGAGGTCGGCGACGAGCGACATCAGCCCGACCTGGTCGACCGCCTGCCCGATGCGATCGGCGTCGATGTGGAGGCCGTGGTGGTCGACCCACCGCGCCGCGTCGAGGGTCAGAGCGGCCATGCGCTCCTGGTAGTAGGGGACGCGCTCGTAGAATTCGTTGAGCGAGCCCCCGACCAGCGCGCCCACCCCGACGAGGATCGTCAGGTCGAGCAACACGGCGAGCATGATGGCGGCCCAGCGCGGCACGCGTCGCGCGGTCAACGCGCGGACCACGGGCATCGAGACGACCGTGATGAAGACGGCGGTCACGAGCGGCACGAACATCGACGCCGCGAGCTTCAAGCCGGCGACGACGATGACCACGCCAGCGAGCATCAGGACCGTTTTGGCGCCCGGTCCGAGCTTCATGTCAGGAAGAGGTCCTCTCCGAGGGTTGGCAAGCAAGCGGGGGAGCGGCGGCCCTCGCCCTCGCGCCTCCCGTTCACACAGGGTAGCGCCGCCTCGTTCGTGTGCCGACCCTCTTTTTCCCCTCAGGCGCCGCTCGGACCGGGCAGCGCGCGCGGCTGACTCCGCGGCACGAGCCCCGCGACGCGCCGGAAGACCCAGTCCAGCAGCCGCGTCGGGATCAGGATGCGCATCCACGGGCCGAGCGCGTTGATGGCGGGCGCGACGTATCGAGCGCGCGGGTAGCGGCGGGCGATGGCCTTCTCGATGGCTCGCGACACCGCGCGGGGCCTGGCCGCGAAGGGGGCCAGCTTCTCGTCCGCGCCGTCGGCGAGCGCGAGGCTGGCCGCGTACGGGGAGCCCGGCTCGCGGTAGGGGGCGAGCGTGTCGAGCGTGGTCTGGGTGAACCCGGTGTCGATGTAGCCCGGCTCGATGAGCACGACCTCGATCCCGAACTGGCGGACCTCCATGCGCAGCGCGTCGCTCATCGCCTCCACCGCGTACTTGGTCGCGTGGTACGCGCCGCCGAGCGGGAAGGTGATGCGGCCGCCCACGCTGCTGATGTTGACGATGCGCCCCGCGCCGCGCTCCCGCATCGCGGGCAGGAACGCGCGCGTGACCGCGAGCAGCCCGAAGACGTTCGTCTCGAACTGCGCCCGGACGTCCGCGTCGCTCAGCATCTCGAGCGGCCCGACGAGGCCGTAGCCCGCGTTGTTGACCAGCGCGTCGAGCCCCGCGCCGTCGGTGATCGCGTCGACCTCCCGCCGGACCGCCTCGATCGACTCCGGGTCGGTCACGTCCAGCCGGAGCGCGATCAGCCCCGCCTCGGCCAGCTCCGCCAGCGCGCGCGCGTTGCGCCCGGTCGCGATCACCCGGTATCCGCGGGCCGCGAGGTGATGGGCGGCGTCGCGCCCGATGCCCGAGGTCGCCCCCGTGATGAGGACGGTCTTCTTCTGCTCAGCCATTGGTCTCTCCCTCCCTGTTGCCGATGCGGAATGAACATTCGTTCCGAGTCTCGGCAAAAAAATAGGTGCTCAGAGGCGCACGGCCTCCCACAGCACGTCCTCGGCCTGGTCCAGCGTGGCCTCGTCGAGGCTCACGTGCCCGTCCCAGGTCTCCTTCAGGAGCCGCACGATCGCCCCCCACACCACCGCCATCAGCACCTCGGGCGCGACCGGCTTGGTGATGCGCTGCTTGGCCGTCTCGGCCAAAAACGAGAGCGCCAGCATGACGGTGCGCTCCTCGAGCGCGCGGCTCTCCGTGTCCATGTACGGGGCGTGGTGATGGTGCTCCAGGAACGTGAAAGACGCCCGGTTCTCCAGCGCGAAGCCGATGATCGACCGGAAGAAGCTGTGGAACTGGGCGCGGGGCGAGTCCGCGGTCGGCAGGGCGCGCAGCACGTGCTCGACGACCCGCTGCTTCTCGCGCCGGTAGAGCTCGTTCACCAGCCGCTCCTTGCTCTCGAAGTAGCGGTAGATGGTCCCGGCCCCCACCTCGGCGGCCTTGGCCACGAGCGGGACCGCCGTGCCGTGGAAGCCACGCTCGGCGAACAGCGCCAGCGCCGCGTCCAGGATCCGCTCTCGTTTGTCGTCCTTCGCCATGACCTACCTGAGCAACGCCGGAATGAGCAACGCCGGAATGAACGATCATTCCATAACACCTCCGAGCGGCGGATCAAGCCGAGAGTCGGACCTCGCCGTCACGCGCCCTGAACGACCACGCTCACCGATCGGGTGTGCGGGTGGGTGCGGTGCTCGTAGAGGTAGATGCCCTGCCAGGTGCCGAGATCGCAGCGGCCGTCGGCGACGGGCACGCCGATCGAGGTCGCGGTCAGGACGCTGCGCACGTGGCTCGGCATGTCGTCGGGCCCCTCGGCGGTGTGCACGAAGAGCGGGTCGCCGTCGGGCACGAGCCGCGCGAAGAAGGCGTCGAGGTCGCGGCGCACGTCGGGGTCGGCGTTCTCGCAGATGATCACGGACGCGCTCGTGTGGTGCACGAAGATCGTGCAGAGGCCCTCCGCCACGCCGCTCTGCGCGACGGCCTCCTGCACCCGGCGGGTGATGTCCAGGGTGCCGCGCCCGCGCGTCTCCACGCGCAGCTTCACGCGCTCGACGGTCACGCCTCCACCTTCACCCACATCGCGGTCTGGTCGCCCTCGTAGATCTCCGTGTCGCCCTGCACGAAGCGCAGGTCGTAGCGCGCCATGAGCGACCTCTCCCGGCGTCGGACGCGGGTGGCGCGGCAGGTGATCTCGATGGGCTCCCCGGGCGGCGCGAGGTTCTTGAAGCGCCCCTTGTGGATCGCGCCCCCGTAGCCGACCCAGCCCTCCGAGTGGCGCAGCCCGAAGACGTAGTGGGCGTGCACCATCCCGGCGACGCCCGTCATGTGCACGATGAGGCCGCCCGACACGTGGCGCGGGTGACGCTCGGGGTGCACCCGCTGCAGGTTCGTCAGGGGCAGCGCGTCGTGCGTCGGCATGCGCACGCGCACGAGGCTCTCGGCCTCGTCGACCTCGAGCACCTCGTCGATCATCAGGCCCTCCGGCAGGTAGAAGGCCTCCTCCAGCAGCTCCGGATCCAACGGCATGGCGCTCGACATAGCGCAGCGTGCCGCGTGCTACCATCCGAGCGCATGGCCGACGAATCGTCCCGCGAGATCGAGGCAGTCGAGATCGAAGCCGGCGCCGCGAAGGAGAAGGCGCCGCTCCCGCCCGCGCAGAGCGGCGCGCCGCACATGGCGCTGCGGATCCTGCTCGGCACCGCGGGGCTCCTGCTCGTGGTCGGCTTCTTCCTCCCGTGGCTGCGGATCGAGCTGCCGGCGGCGGGGGGCGAGACCGTGCTGCTCCGGGAGATCAGCGGCATGAACCTCGTGACCGACGGCGAGCCGACCATCCGCGCGCTCGTCGGAGACACGCAGCGCTGGCTCTTGCTCGCCATCCCGGTGTTCGGCCTCGCGCTGACGGCGGTGGGATTTCTGGGATTCCGCTGGTCGGGCATCGTGGCCGCGATCCTCGGCCTGAGCCTCGTCGGCTACGGCGTGGTGACGGTGGTCCTCTTCTTCTTCCAGAAGACCGCGCTCGGCCTGTGGCTCATCCTCGGAGGGACCTTCCTCGCGGTGGCCGCGGGCATGTTCACGTTCTTGCGCGCGCGACAGGCCAGCGCGAAGCAGGGCTCGAAGAAGGACGAGACCGAGCCGGCGCTCGAGCTGGAGTCCTGATACACCGCCCGCCATGGGCTGGTTCGACGTACACGCGCACGTGACGCACCCGAAGCTCGCGCCGCGGCAGGACGAGATCCTCGCGAACGCGGAGGCGGCGGGCGTCACCACCATCCTCGCCAACGGCCTCAACCCGCAGGACAACGAGGCGGTCGCGCGCGTCGCCGCGGCCCACCCGATCGTCAAGCCGTGCTTCGGCTTCTACCCGGTCGACACCGTGCTCCAGGACATGGAGGCGATGGGCGTCGACTACCCGCGGGACGTCCCGCCCGTCTCGGCCGAGGAGGGCGTGGCCTGGGTGCAGGACCACGTCGAGGACGCCTTCGCGGTGGGCGAGATCGGGCTCGACGGATACTGGGTGCCCGAGGCGCTCTGGGAGAAGCAGGAGGACGTCTTCCGGCGGCTCGTGACCATCGCGATGGAGGCCGACAAGGCCATCATCATCCACACCCGCAAGCGCGAGCGCCGCGCGTTCGAGGTGCTGAAGGAGATGGGCGCCACGCGGGTCGACTGGCACTGCTTCGGCAGCCGCGTGAAGCTCGCGCGTCAGATCGCGGACCACGGCCACTGGCTGAGCATCCCCGCGAACGTGCGCCGCAACGAGGCCTTCACGCGCATGCTCGAGACGCTCCCGCGCGACAAGATCCTGCTCGAGACCGACTGCCCCTACCTCGGGCCCGATCGCGAGAAGGACAACGAGCCGGCCAACGTCGCGGGCACCGCCGAGTTCGCGGCGGAGCTGTGGAAGGAGCCCCTCGAGGCGGTCAAGGCGCAGCTCGAGGAGAACTTCGCGGCGCTGTTCGGCGTGGCTCCGTAGCGCCGCGGCTGCGTGGGTTGCAGGCGGGCCCCCGCGGAGGATACGTAGGCCGCGCGTGAACCGGACCCTCCTCATGCTCGCCGCGCTGGCCTCGTCGGCGCTCCCGGTGAGCGCGCAGGCGCAGACCCTCGCGCTGCTCGAGCCCGATGGGGAGCTCGCCGACGCGGTGCGGACGGCGCTCGAGCCGTGGGGGACCGAGGTGCGGATCGTCCCCGCGATCGAGGCGCGGGGCGCAGCGCGCGGCGCGGCCGCGGCGGAGACCACGGGCGCCGTCGTGGTGTGCTGGATCGAGGGCGCCGAGCTGTGGATCTACGACGCCCGCACGGGCTCGGCGATCGCGCGACCGGTGGCGCCGCCGCCCCATGACGCGGCGGCCGCGGCCTCGGTGGCGCTCAGCCTCAAGACCTGGCTCCGGCGCACGGCGATCGATCCCGCTCACAGTCCGCCCGTGGCCCGCGAGCGACCCGCAGCGCAGCGGGCCGCTCCTGCTGCTGCGTCGCCGGAGCCGATGCTCGTGGTGGGGCTCCGGATCGGGCCCCGCCTGTGGGCCACCTCGCCTGATCTCGCCGAGCTCCGCGCCGGGCTCACGGGCGCGCTGTTCTTCCTCGACGATCACCTCGGCGTCGGCCTCGAGCTCTCGTCCGGGCTCGGAGTCGGCTTCGACGCCCCGACGGGGAGAGGGCGCTGGGTGGAGACCGCGCTCGCGCTGACCGTCGAACTGCGGGCCGACCCACTGCGCTGGCTCGACTTGGGGATCCGTCTCGGCGCGTCTGCTGGGCTGGGCTGGCTCGGCGCGACCCTGCGCCAGCCAGCCCGCGGCGCCGAGGTGGCGCGCTTCCTCCCCGCCCTCCTCGCCGAGGTCTCCGTGGGGCTCTGGCCCACCGACCGCGTCCGCCTGGCCGTCGCGGTGGGGGTCGACGGCTTCCTACTCCGACAGCGCTATCGGGTTCGTGGCGAGCCCCTCCTCGACGTGGCGCCCGCCGCGCCCCGCGCCTCCCTGGTGGTGGAGCTCGTCCCCTGAAAAGCCTCATGTTCTTCAGGGGTTGTGATTTCGTTGCCACCTGAGCGGGGGACTTCGACACGGTGGAGGGGATGGGAACGGACGCGGCGCGAGCGGCGGACCGATCGCTGGCCCGGCGCTGCGCCGCCGGCGACGCGGATGCGCAGCGCGCGCTCTTCCGAGCCCATCGGGAGCGAGTCCACGTCGTGCTCTACCGGATCCTCGGCACCAACCGCGAGATGGAGGACCTGGCCCAGGAGGCCTTCCTCGAGATCTTCCGCTCGCTCCCGAGGTTCCGCGGCGAGGCGCAGCTCTCGACCTGGGTCGACCGCATCACGACCCGGGTCGCGACGCGACACCTGCGGCGCAAGAAGGGCACGCCCGCGAGGCTCGAGGCCGTGGCCGAGCTGGTCGACGGAGACGACCCCGCGCGCACGGTGGAGCTCCGCGAGGTCGCGCGTCGACTCTATGGCGTGCTCGACGCGCTCTCCCCGGAGATGCGAATCGCGTACGCCCTGCACGTCGTCGACGGCCGGCCGCTGCGCGAGGTGGCGAAGCTGACCGACGCGACGCTGGTCGCGACGAAGACGCGCGTCTGGCGGGCGCGCCGGGCGGTGGAGGCGCGCGCGGCGAGAGACCCCGTGCTCGCGGAGTGGGTGGGATGAGCGACCTGCCCATCGAGCCTCTCGACGACGCGGCGTGGCGGCGCGTCGAAGCCGGCGTGCTCGAGCGCCTGGAGCGCGAGCCGTCGCCCGTGGTGCCAGCGCGCCGCCCCTGGCGCTGGGCGGTGGGCGCGGCGGCGGCCCTGGCGGCGCTGCTCCTCGTCGCGCTGCTCGTCGAGGTCTGGCGCCCGTCGGAGCCGGCGCCGCTGGCGAGCACGCGGGTCGAGACCGGCGAGTCGGAGGCCCGAACCCAGCTTGGCGACGTGTCCCTGACGCTCGCGCCCAGGACGCGGCTGACCGGCGTGGGCTCGGACGCAGCCGGCTGGGTGATCGTGCTCGAGACCGGCCAGGTCCGCGTGGACGTCCCGGCGCGAGCGGCCGTCCGCGTCGAGGCCGCCGACGTGCGGATAGCGGGCGACGGCGCCGCGTTCTCCGTCCACCGAGCCGACTTCATCGTGGCCTCGGTCGAGCGGGGGCGCGTCCGCGTGACGCTGGGCGCGACGCGGACGTGGCTGCTGGAAGGCGAGCGCTGGAGCTCCGCCCCCGAAGCGCAGCCCGACATGGCAGAGGACGGGGCGAGGGAGTCGGCTCGAGAGCCCACTCCGGCGGCAGCACCGCCGCCCCGCACGAGCCCGACCGAAGATCCCGCGGCGCTCTTCGCGGCTGCCTCGCGGGCCGAGGCCCGGGCGCCGGATCGCGCCGACCGGTTGTACGCGCGCGTCGCAGCGACCCGCGGCGCGTGGGCCGCCAACGCGCTCTTCGCCCGCGGCCGCCTCGCCCACGAACGCGGCCACCGCGTCGACGCCGCGCGGCACCTGGCCACCTACCTTCGCCGCTTCCCGAGCGGCCCCAACGCCGCCGACGCGCGGCGGCTCCTGACGGAGCTGGAGGAACCTCGATGAGTCGTACGCTTCGTTGCCTCGCCTTGACCGCTCTCTTCGCCTTCGGCTGCGACGACCCCGTCGAGCTGGACCCGGACGGCAGCGTCGGCCTCGACGGCCGCGTGGACCTGGATGGGCGCGTCGACATGGACGGCGCGGTGCAGCCGGACGGTCGCGTACCCGGCGATGGCGGCGGCCTGTGCCAGGACCTCGGCCGAGACTGCGAGAGCGACGCCGAGTGCTGCTCGGGGACGTGCACCACCGCGCCGGGCGGAACGATCTCCGTCTGCGGCTCGCCTGGCGGCGGCTGCCTGGCCGCGGACGAGGCGTGCACCAACTCGATCGACTGCTGCGAGGGCTTCTGCGACGGCACGTGCGTCGCGGGGAGCTGCGTGTCCATCGGGGACGCGTGCACCGGACCTGGGCAGTGCTGCTCGGGCCGGTGCGAAGGAGGCAGCTGCGTCGCGGGCGGCGGCGGCTGCCGTGGGGCGGGCGGCGCGTGTGACGCCGACTACAACTGTTGCAGCGGAACATGCGGGAGCGAGGGCACCTGCGAGGGCGACGGGCCGGCCTGCCGCACCGCGGGTGAGTCGTGCATGGCGGACGACCAGTGCTGCTCCACCTCGTGCGGCGACTCGGGGACCTGCGACCGGCTCCCCTTCTGCAGGCCGGCGGGTGAGCCCTGCGGCTTCGGCGCCGAGTGCTGCGGCCTGCTCTGCAGCAGCGGGGGGTCGTGTGACACCCCGCGCTACTGTCGCCCGGTGTTCGAGGTCTGCGACACCGCGCGCGACTGCTGCAGCTTCCGCTGTGAGAATGGCGGGGACGGCGTCAAGCGCTGCGCGCCCATCGGGGGATGTCGGCCGAGCGGTCCCATCGAGACCCCGCGCGGCGCGCTCAACGAGTTCGGCGAGGTCTGCACCTCGGACGCCGAGTGCTGCTCGGGCGACTGCTCGCCCGATCCCGAGGGCGTCATGCGATGTCGCAAGCTCGGTGACCCGGATTGCGGCGGCGCGATGCCGATCTGTCTGCCTGGTGGGGAGGTCTGCGAGACCGACTGTGAGTGCTGCACGGGGACGTGTCGGCGCCTTCGTCCGGACGACGCGGCGGGCCCGTTCCCGAAGCGCTGCACGGGCGTGCCCGAGGGCAGCTGCCTGCCCGACGGCGACGCGTGCACCGACCCGGCCGAGTGCTGCGGCGGCATCTGCGTCCTCCACGGCGACACCTTCCGTTGCGGCCCTCCGCCGCCGCCCACCTTGCCCGACGGGGGCATGCCCGACGCGGGGACACCTGACGGAGGCTACTGCGTGCCCGACGGATCCGACTGCACCACGACCAGCGACTGCTGCATGGGGCTGACCTGCGCGCCCTCGGGCGGTCGCCTCATCTGCCAGATGCCCATCATCTTCTGAGGCCGTGCGGTCGAAGCCGCTCACGCTGGCGTCTCCAGATGCGCTGCGGGCCCAGATCACCAGGCGCACGGGGTCAGCGCCGGGGGCAGCCAGTACCGGGTGATCTGGGCCAGCGACCGGGTGATCTGGCCCACCAGCGCCTCATCCCCTCGCCCGGCCGGGGAACTGGCGGGATCTGGTGCATGCACCCGCCCACTGCGCGCGCGGGGGCCCTTCGTCGGAGCCGATCGCGGGCGATCGCGGGGTCGAGCCGCCCCTCGCACGCCGCCTGGTCGGACGACGGACGCAGGTGTGCGCGGCCCGAGTCGTCATCGAGCCGCGCGGAGACCTAGCTGTCGCTCGTTGGGTCGGGAGGCTCGTCGCTGGAGCGCGCGTCGCGCTGGACCGAGGGATCGGGGTCGCGAGGCCGCTCGACGGTGCGCAGGGTCACGAGCTTCTTCGGCACGTCCGGGCCCTCCGTCGAGACCCTCGGCGACTCGAACCGGTCCACCGTGCCCGCCTGCGTCGCCTCGAGCCGAACGGCCAGCGAGTCCTCCATCGCCTCCTCGTCGATCTCGCGCGCGTACCGGCGGACCACCCGCGTCAGCGCGTGCCGCTCCTCGGCCGTCATCCGGCTCGGCATGTCCTCGAAGGTCTCCCACACGGCCAGGACCGCGTCGTCCAGCGGGTCTTCTACGGGGGCGTTGTGCTGGACCTTCATCAGATAGGTTCCC
>JAVJQK010000059.1 GCA_040218145.1 Sandaracinaceae bacterium
ATGGGGCCCCCTGTACACTTGCTGGACGGTCAGGTTGTTGGCCTGGCCCAGCGAGCTCCCGGCGGTGAGTACCTAGGGCCCCCAGTTCTTCGAGGACCCGGGAGGGATTCGTACCGCCGCCGGGAACCCGCGACCTAGGTCCAGCGGGAAGACGTTCCGAGACGTGGAAACGTGGTGTCTCGAGAACCAGTACAGGGAAGACGAGGTCGCGGTCGCTCGTGCATCAACACGGGAGGACCGATGGAGGATGAAGAGTTCGACGCGTTCGTAGGGGTCGACTGGGGTGAGGAGGAGTACGAGGTCTGCGTTCTAGATGGCCGAGAGGAGGTCCTCGCACGCAACCGTATCGCCCATAGCGGAGAAGCGATCGGTGGGCTCGCGGACTGGCTCGCCAAGACGGCCAAGTGCGCCCCCGACCGCATCGCCGTGGCGATCGAGATCAAGCGCGGGGCTCTGGTGACGGAGCTGATGGAGCGGAGCTGCGCGGTGTTCTTCTGCAATCCCAAGCAGAGCAACCGGTTTCGGGACCGCCACTCGCTGTCGGGGAAGAAGGACGATCGGCTGGACGCGTTCGTTCTGGCGGACGCGGTGCTCAAGGACCGCAAGAAGCTGCGTCGAATCGAGCCTAGCCATCCCCAGGTCCCGGTGTTGCGGGAGCTGGTGAAGCAACATCACGACCTGACCACTCGAGCAGTAGCGCTAGGGCATCAGCTGAGGGCTCAGTTTCATCGCTACTTCCCTCAGATGCTGCAGCTTCCGGGGCCGGTGGATGCTGCGTGGAAGCTCGATCTCTGGGAGAAGGCCCCGACTCCAGAGAAGGCTGCCCGTCTGAGGCGCACGACGGTAGAGAAGATTCTGAGTCGACGGCGAATCCGCAAGGTCACCGCCGAACAGGTCGTCGAGACGCTCCGGCAGCCGAAACTGAAGGTCGCGCCCGGCGTGACCGAGGCTGCCGTCATCGGTATCCGGGTGCTGTTGCCGCAGATCACCCTCGTGCGCGAGCAGCGTAGTCACGTGGACCGGGAGATGGACCGGGCTCTGGAGACCTTTGGGGAAGAAGAGCAGGGGGAGAAGAACGAGCAGCGTGACGTCGAGATCCTCCGACAGCTGCCAGGCGCGGGTAGACTCGTCGTCGCCACGCTGCTCGCAGAAGCCCATGCGGAGCTTCTCGCCCGAGACTACCAGGAGCTGCGAAAGCTATCCGGCGTCGCCCCCGTGACGATCGGCACCGGCAAGCAGTGCGCGCGAAAGAAGCGCACGTCCCGACACAGAAAGCACAAGCCCAAGGTCAGAAGGCGCCTCGCGCGAAACGCCAGGCTCAGCCAGGCAATGCACTATTGGGGCGCGGGCGCCGCTACCCACGACCTCTACTGGCGAGCCCGGTTGAAAGATCAGTTGTCGAGGGGCCAATCGATGGGCACGGCGTGCCGCAACCTTGCAAACAGCCTGCTCCGCACTGCCTGCGCCTGCCTCAGGGACGGCGTCTCCTACGATCCCAGCAAGAAAAGCCACGCGGCGTTAGCCGCGTGACCCTCTTAAATCCCCAGTTGTAAATCGCAGGAAGATCCCTCCCGACTACGGCTGCGCTCGCTTCGCTCGCGCCGCCGACCCCAGCGCGGGGCGCTGGGTCCCCTGCGGCTCGCGCTTTCGCTTCGCGAAAGCTGGCCGCCTGCTCGCGTCGCTTCGCTCGCTCGCGTCGCTTCGCTCGCTCGCGTCGCTTCGCTCGCTCGCGTCGCTTCGCTCGCTTCGCTCGCGTCGCTCGCGTCGCTCGCGTCGCTCGCGTCGCTTCGCTCGCGTCGCTCGCGTCGCTTCGCTCGCTCCGGTTCCCGTTCCCGTTCCCGTTCCCGTTCCCGTTCCCGTTCCCGTTCCCGTTCCCGTTCCCGTTTCCGCTGCCGTTCCCGCTGCCGTTCCCGTTCCCGTTGCCGTTCCCGGGGCGGTTCCGTAGATCACGCGGCCCGCCGCCGACTCGGCTCCGATGTCGGACTTCGGACTCGGCCTGGCGGTGCCTTCGGCCTTCACTCCGCGGCTCCGATGTCGGCCTTCGGACTCGGCCTGGTGGCGCCTTCGGCCTTCACTCCGCGGCTCCGATGTCGGACTTCGGACTCGGCCTGGCGGCGCCTCGGCTTCACTCCGCTCGGGCATCCGCTCGGCTCCGCGTCGGCTCCTGCGCCAGCTGCGGCTTTCGCTTCGATGCGCCGCGTCTGCGCCGGTTCCGGGTGGGCCCCGTCTCGGGCTCGGGTTCCGCTCTGCCGCGGCGCGGCCGCCGCGTTGTGGGCTCAGGTGCGGAGGAGGCGGGAGCTGAGCATGGTGAACAGGATCTTGCTCGCGTCGAAGCTGCCGAGGCGCGTGAGGGCGATGATGTCGCGGACGCTGCGGGTGCCGTCGACGGCGTCGAGGACGAGGCGCTCGTCGGCGCTGAGGCGCTCGAGGTCCACCGTGCGAAGGGCCTCCTCGTCGCGGCGAGGGACGGCGTCGAAGTCGCGGATCTGCTCCTCGATCAGGCGCCACTCGTCGACGCGGCGCAGGCCCTCCATCAGGATCGCGGCGAGGGGCAAGCCGAGGTCGGCGTCCTCGGCTTCGGGGCGACGGGCGAAGCGGACGAAGCGGTAGTGGCCGCGGGGCCAGCGGAGGGCGTCGTAGAGGAGCTCGCTGGTCTGCTGGACGAGCACGTGGCGGAGCTCCTCCGCGCTGATGTAGCCGAGCTTCACCAGCTTCGTGCCGAGGAGCGCGCGCCCGTCTCCGCGACGCTCGAGCAGGCGGTCGAGATCCTCGCGGTCGATCAGACCCTCTTTCAACAGATACCGGCCGAGCCGGAACTCCTGCTCGCCCGTGCGCCCGAGCGCGAGCTGCACGGCGCCGTCCTTCAGGCAGAGCGCCACCGAGCGGCCCGTCGCGGATGGCACCTTCTCGATCTGCAGGACACCCGTCTGTCGGGTGTGGGTGAGGACCTGGAGGATCTCGCCGAGCGCGACGTGCTCGATGAGGCCGTGCAGCGCCACGTCACCGTCTCGACCAGGGACGAGCTTGGCCAGCTCGGCGACGCGCTCGAAGAGGGCGCTCGGCTCCCACTTCGCGTGCATCGTGGCTTGCAGCGTGTCGGGGTCTCCGCCGCCGAGCTCTCCGAGGAGGTCCGCGAGCCGCTCGGCCAGGAGATCGGCGGCGTCCCGGAGGCGGGCCTCGGACGAGTCACCGAGCGGCTCGGGGGGCGTCTCGCTGATCGGCGGAGGGATGCTCCCGCGGGCGTCGGGCGGTGGCGGCTCCGTGTCGTGGTCGCGCTCCTTCGCCCACCGCGAGAGCGCGTGCCCGGTGACCGCGAGCAGCGCCTCGGGCGAGAAGGGTTTGGTGATCGCGTCGAGCGCGCCGGTCTGCGCGAGGAAGCCCTCGCCGATCTTGTCCGCCTTGGCGCTCATCAAGACGACCGGCACGTCCGCGAGGTTCGACACGCCGCGGAGGGCCTGCACGAGCTGGAAGCCGTTCATGTGCGGCATCACGAAGTCGACGAGCACGAGATCGGGGACCTGGCGCTGGGCGTGCTCGAGCGCGTCGCGGCCGTCCGACGCCACCGCCACCTCGTAGCCGGCGCTCCGCAACGTCCGGCTCACCACCCGCCGAATCGTCGCGCTGTCGTCGACCACGAGGACCCGCTGAGACATCCGAGCGAGGATAGCGGTCAGCTCGCGGGCTGCGAAGGCTGAGGACCGGAAGGCACGCGCAGGCCGCAGCGCTCGCGCAGCGCCTCCGCGTCGGGGCTGACCCAGAAGCGGACGAGGCGCGCCACGATGGGGTGGCGCAGCAGCGCGGCGCCCTCGAGACCGGCGAGGTCACGCTCGTTCCTGCGGAGGACCTCCACCGCCGCGGCGAGGTCGTCGCAGACGAGCAGCGCGATGCGGTTCGCGCTCGTCATCATCGCCTCGACGTACTGGGCGAACTCGATCGCGCTCGCGCCGACGTAGCTGCGCGCGAGGTCGTCGAGCTGCTTGCGGCTCTTGCGGGGGAGCGCCTTGTACAGACGCTTGCCGATGTCGTCGAGAACGTCCTCCCCCGTCAGGCCTTGGCCGAACCCCGGGGCCACGCGCCGAGAGACGCTCGCGAGCACGATCTCCAGCTCCCGAGGCGTCAGCTTGTCCACCGCGTGCAGACCGATCGCGATGTCGCTCATCGCGCGGGCGAGGGCGAAAACGGCGTGCGCCTCGCCGAGGTCGTGGAGACCCGCCGGCATCATGATCGCGGCTGGCTCGCCCAGCTCGACCGAGGTGCCCCGACCGCGCGCGCGATGCAGGAACAGGTGGAAATCGGCGACGCCGAAGATCGCGGCGATCCGATCGGCGAGCGCGCGCGTCGGCTCGCTGGACCGCGGGCCGAGCTTGTCCCGGCTCGAGACCCCGAACGCGTCGTAGTCGGGCGGGTACAGCTTGCCGATGGCCGGCGTCAGGTGCCGGAGCAGCTCCGTCAGCCCCGCGGTCCGCGCGACCGGGTAGAACGCCTCGAGGAGCGAGGCCTCGAGGGCCCCCGCGTGCGCGCGACCCGGACGGTGCTTGTATTGCGACAGCTCGCGTTGCTCGCCTGCGGTTGCTTCGCCGAGGAGCGCCAGCGGCATCAACGCCCGGCGCGCCGCGTCGAGGTCGCCGACCGCGTGCAGGGTCCGCGCGAGCTCGCGCCAGAGGCGCCCGTCCGCGGGGTACTCGCCGATCATCAGCCGCAGCTCCGCCGCCGACTCCTCGTGATGCCCGGCGAGCCGCAGCGCGACCGCGAGCTGGACGCGGAGATCCACGTCCGTCGGCTGCTCCTTGACCGCCTTCTCGAGCTCCTCGACGGCGCGCGACGGCCGCGCGAGCTCCTCCCGGTAGATGCGGGCGATCTCGACGCGCGCCGTCCGGCGACGCAGCGGATCGGCGGCCTCTCGGAGCCACGCCCGCAGCCCGCCCGCGTGGTCCTGCCAGTCGCTCGCCTCCACGGCCAGCTCGAGGTGTCGGGCCGCGCCCGCGCTGCCAGGTCCGCCGATGGCGAGCGCGGCGAGGGCCGACTGACGCGCCGCCTCCTCGTCGCCTTGCTGCTGGGCGAGACGCGACAGCTCGACGAGCGCCGCCGCCTTGTCTGCGCCCTGGCTGCGATCGGCGAGTCGGCGCAGCGTCTGCATCGCCTTGTCGGGATCTCCCGTGCGCGCGCTCAGCCGCGCCAGCCGCGCGAGGGCCTCCGGGTGGTTCTCCTCGAGGGACAGGACCGCCTGCAGGCTCACGAGCGCGCGGCTCGGGTCGTCGAGCTTCTCGTCCCAGATCTCCGCCAGCGAGAGGTGGGCCCGCTCGAGCACCTCCCGGCTGGGCGCGAGCTGGATCACCTTCGCGAGCAGCTCTGCCGCTTCGGCCCAGCGCCCCTGCCTCCCGTGGAGCGCGGCGAGCTCCCGGAGGGCGGGCACGTGGTTGGGGGTCTCCTTGAGCACGCGGCCCAGCGACGTGATCGCGCCAGGGACGTTGTTCGACAGCTCCGACTGCAGCCGCGCGACCTCCATCCAGAGGGCGGCGACCCGCTCGGGGCGCTTGGCGCTGGCGGCGGCGCGCGCCAGTCGGTCCGCGGCGCGCGCAGCCTGCTTCGTCTCGAGGAGGAGCTCCACCACGCCGGCCGCCGCGTCGGCGTCGTCCGGCCAGAGCTCGAGCGCGCGCTCGTAGTCGCCGAGCGCTCCCTTCGCGTCCCCGATGTCGGCGCGGAGAACGCGCGCGGCCTCGACCCAGAGACGCGCGGCGCGCTGGGGATCGGGTGTGACGTTCGCCTCCCGCCGCGCCGCGTCCACCACGACGCTCGGCTCTCCTCGCCGCTTGGCCACGCGGGAGAGGCCCTTGGCCGCCGCGACGTTCTCCGGGTCCGAGGTCAGCGCGCCCCGATAGGCGTCGAGGGCGGCGGGATCGCCCGCGACCTCCAGGCTCTCGGCGAGGCGGGTCTGGTAGGCGCTCGCGATCTTCGCGTCGCCGGCCCGAAGCGCGAGCCGCTGATCGACCTTGGCGAGCAGGGCGCGGTCGTCCTTGGCGAGCGCGAGTCGCTCGAGCGCCTCGAGCGCGGCCGGGTCGTCGGGCGCGAGCTGCAGGATGGCCTCGTGCACCGTCCGCTGCTCGGCCGCGCGGGCGGGGTCCTTCTCGACGATGCGCGCCAGCTCGCGGAGCGCCGCCACCCTCGCGCCCGGATCGCCGAGCACGCGCGCGAGCGCGCCGTACGTCTTGGCCAGCGCGTCCGTGCGCGCGAGGCGGCGGTAGAGCTGCTCCACCGCGAGCAGGGCCTCGAGGTGCGCGGGGACGATCTCCAGCGCGCGCTCGTAGCAGCCGACGGCGCGGCGCGGATCGTCGAGCGCGCGTGACCAGAGCTCGCCGGCGCGTACGAGCCGATCGACGGCGCGCTGCGGGTCCTCGGCTTCGGCCGCCTCCTCCTCGAGCTGATCGACGAGGCGGCGCCACGCGCCTTGCATCGCGCGGAGCCGCGCGAGCGCCTCCAGCGAGGGGGCGTGGCCAGGCCACGCGGCGAGCGCGGTCTCGTACGCCGCCGCCGCGCGGTCCGGCGCCTCGAGGTGCTGCTCGTGGACCTCGCCGAGCCGATACGCTGCTCGCGCCCGGGCGCGCGGCTCGCTCAGGCCGTCGAGCTCGAGCTCGAGGATGCGGACCAGCTCCGGCCAGTCGCGCCGCGCCGCGAGCCGACGGCTCATCGAGGTCAGAGAGGGGCGGTGCCTGGCGTCCACGTCGAGCGCGCGCTTGTAGCAGTCGATCGCGCGGAGCTCGTCGCCGATCCGCTCCTCGCAGAGCGAGCCCATCTTGTGGAGCAGGGCCGGCGCGCTCGCGCCCTTCGGGTCGAGCTCGAGCTCCCGCTCGTAGAGCTCGAGGAGGTCGTCCCAACGTCCGGTGCGGTGATAGATGCGGCCCAGCCCGGCGAGGGCAGGCGCGTAGCTCCCGTCGATCTCCAGGACACGTCGGTAGCGCGTCATCGCGCCCTCGGCGTCGCCCAGCCGCTCGTCCCGGATCTCCGCCGCCCCCTGCAGGAGGTCCACCACCCGCGCGTCCTCGGTGCGCAGCTCGGCCTCGCGCTCGAGCGCGCGCGCCAGCTCTTCGTAGCGCCCCGCGCGCTCGGTGGCGCGCTGCAGCGCGTGGAGCGCGCCGAGGTGTGCCTCGTCTCGCTCGAGGATCCGCGCGTAGGCGTGCGCCGCCTGCGCGTGCTCGGCGAGCTGATCTTCGTAGATGCTGCCGATCTTGAAGAGATAGGTGATGGCCGGCTCTTGCTCGGCGGCCTGCTCGACCGCGCGCTCGTAGAGCTCGACCAGCGCGCGGTGCTTGCCGGCGTCGGCGTAGAGGCGGGTGAGGGCCTTGAAGCTCGGCGCGTAGCCGGGCTGCAGGCTCAGGGCGCGGGCGTGATGCGCCATCGCGTCGTCGAGCGACTCGCCGGTGCGCTCGATCACCTCCGCGACCCGGGCGTGCGCGGCCGCGCGGCGCTTGAGATCCTTCGCGTCCTCCGCCTCGGCGAGGTGCATCGCCACCAGCGCGTCCCACGCCTGCGCTTGCTCGTAGATGCGCCCGAGCGCCTGGAGGGTCGGCACGTGGGTGGGGTCGATGCCGAGGGCCCGCTCGAACGCCTCGCGCGCCTGCGCCGGCCGCTGGAGGCGCTCGTCGAGGAGGTTCCCGATACGATGCCAGAGCGCGAGCTGCTCCTGCGCCTCGGGGGTCACGCTCGCCAGTCGGGCGATCACGTCCACCAGCCGCGGCCAGCGCTCGGCGCGCTCGAGCAGGCTCGCCAGCTCCTCCAGGACGAGCGGATCGTCGGGCTGCTCCTGCGCGGCGCGCTCGAGGGCGTCGAGCGCTTCGTCGCGATTCCCGAGGCGCTCCGCGTGCAGCCGACCCACCCGGTAGAGCGCCAGCGCGCGCTCCTCGGGGTGCGTGGACTGCGCGGCGCGTCGCTCGAGCACGCGGATCAGGTCCCGCCAGCGCTTCTGCGCGTGACAGAGCCGCTCGAGGGCGACGTTCGCGCCCGTGGCGTGCGGATCCAGGCGCAGCGCCGTCTCGTAGAGCTCGAGGGCGGCGTCCACGCGG
Source organism: Sandaracinaceae bacterium (assembly GCA_040218145.1). GTDB lineage: Bacteria > Myxococcota_A > Polyangia > Polyangiales > Sandaracinaceae > JAVJQK01. Next base: position 8,058 of record JAVJQK010000059.1, read on the forward strand.
TTGGCGCGGTGCTCCATCACGCGGGCGCGCTCGACGATGAGCGCGGCGCGGTGCCGCGCGTCCTTGGCCACCGCGTTCGCCTTGCGCTCGAGCGTCCGCTCCAGCTCCCCCCACGCGGTCTCGGCGCGGTCGCGCTGCTCGAGGGCCGTGACGATGGCGACGTCGGCGCGATCGAGCTCGGCGGCCGTCTTGTAGGCTTGCTTCGCCTTCTCGTCGTCCCCGAGCACGTCCTCGAGCACGCGGCCCTTGGCATAGAGCAGGGACGCCTTCTTCTTGGAGTCGGCCGTGAGGCGCGCCTCGGCGTCGAAGTAGGGGAGGGCGTCGCGCCAACGCTTCTGCGCGAGCGCCACCCGCCGCGCTCCGCGGAGGGCGGGCACGTGGTCCTTCTGGTCGTCGAGGGCGCGCGCGTAGAGCTCGCGCGCACGGTCGAGCGCGCCCTCCGTGTCGGACAGCGGGCCTTCGTGCAGGCGGGCGAGCTCGTAGGCGAGGCGAGCGCGCCGCGCGCGGTCCTTCGTCTCCGCCAGCTCGGGCTCCCAGTCGGCGACCAGGCTCGCAGCGACCTCGCGCAGCGGCTCGCTCCCGAGGTTGTCGAGCACGAGGGTCTGCTCGTCGCTGTCCGGCTCGAGCTGCGGCGCGGGCATGCCGTGCGCGGTGGTGATGTGCTGGCGGCTCGGGGCGGGGCCGCCGGCGCGGCCGAGGCCCTTGATCTTCGGTCGCAGCGGAGGCGGCGCGCTCGCCGGCCTGGCGGGCGGCGCGGGGCGACCCGAGCGCGGCGGCTTGGGCGGCGGCGGAGCGCTCCGACGCGGGGGCGGGGGAGGGGGCGCCGACATCGAACGGGTCGGCGGGCGGCTCTGCGTCCGCGGAGGGAGCGGAGGAGGGAGGCTCGACTTCGGACGCGGAGGCTCGGGGCTCGCGGCTGGCTCGCCTTCGAGCTCGTCCTCGAGCTCTCCGAGCACCGCGTCGAGCGTGCTCTCACGACGGCCCTCGGACGCTGCGTCTTTCGTCGCCGCGTCCTTCAGCTCCCCGACCTCGACCTCCATGGTCGGCTCGCGCTCGTCACCCATTCGGAGGGGGCGAGGTTACTGCATCGGGTGGGTGTGGGGCTACAGCGCCCGCCGCCGGGCGCGGCGCTGCTGCTGGATCCAGCGTCGGCGAGCGCGCTCCCACTGCCTCTGCGAGCGGCGCCAGGCGCGGCTGGGTGCGCCAGTGTAGGGCGGCGGCGGCGCGTAGTAGCCGCCGACCGGCGGGACGATCGTGATGACGGCGCCGCCGCGGCGGGGCGCGGGGTAATACGGCTGCGGCTGCACGTATGGCTGCACGTACGGGCGGGGCTGCACGTAGGGCTGCGCGTATGGCTGCACCTGCGGCCGGCTCGGCTGCACCCCCGCCGCCCCGCCCACCGAGGGGTGCGCCGGGAAGCCCGGGGGCGGGCCCTGCACGCTGCGGTCGACCTCGAGTTGCTGGCCCGGCTGCGCGCCGGGGGGCATCGGGTAGTACCACCAGCGGCCCGAGCCGTAGACCCAGTACGCGGAGACGCGGCCGGCGCGACGCTCGAGGACCACGGTGCCGTGGCTGCCCTCCTGCGCGACGTAGGTCGCCTGGGGCGTGGGCGCGGTCGGCGCCCGGGGGGCGCTCGCGGGGGGCGCGCTCGCCGGGGGCGGCTGGACGACGCGCGGAGCCTCGGGCTGCTCTTGGATCGAGGGCGCCGGGAGCGTCGGAGGGACGACCTGCTCTTCAGCAATCTGCGGCTCGACGGGCTCCGGCGCGGCGCCCGCGAGCGTGGCGAACACCTGCGTCACGTAGACGCCGTGGTCCGTGGTGAGCGCGGCGAGCCCGACGTGCGTGTGGGTGGGCCCGAGCATGTTCGCGCGGTGCGCGTCGCTGCCGAGGAGCGCCTGATGGGCCTCGTCCGCGCTGCGGTGCAGCGCGACGTTCTCGGCGATCGTCTGGGCTTCCACGCCCGCCGTGCGCACGCGGTCGGCGGGGGTCCCGCTCGCCTCCGACACGTGGGTGAGCTGACGCTGCGCGGCCATGTCGGCGCAGTGGGCCCGGGCGGCGGCGTCCAGCCCGGCTTCGCGCTCGAGCGGCGCCAGCCCTTCGGCGGCGCGCATCGCGTTGATGCGCGCGAGCATCGACTGCTCGCCGGAGAGGTCGAAGTCCTGGGCGGACGCCGAGAGAGGCAGCGCGAGCGCGGCGAGGAGAGAGAGCAGGAGGTGGGTCTGGCGGGGCATCGTTCTCTCAGTCGGGGACACGCATCAATCTAGCAACGTCCGAGCCAGTCGCTCACCCGGCGGGTCCGGTCCTGGATCGATCGGTCCTGCGAACGAGCGTTCACGCCCGTTCGTGCCCAGCGTGAGCTCCGCAGTTGCGATCGGGAGCGAGGATCGCCATAGCCGTCTCGCATGCGACTCGAAGAGACGGTGGGCGTCCGCGCCATGGACACGCTGTCCGCCATCCGCGTGACCGGGGCGGAGAGCAAGTCGTGGCTCAACGGGCAGGTGACGCAGCAGCTCGCTCTGATGAAAGAGGGCGACGCGGCGTACGGGCTCGCGGTGGACGTGCACGGCAAGATCCTGGCGGATCTCTGGGTGCTCGACCGCGGGCAGGACGAGCTGGTCGCGATCGTGCCGATGACGGCCCGCGACGCCCTCCTGACGCACCTCGATAAGTACATCGTGATGGAGGACGTCGACCTCGAGCCCATGGAGGTCGCGGTGATCACGGCGCAAGGCCCCGCGGCGCCGGGGGTCGCGGACGGGTTCCCGTGCGATCGGCTCGGCCGGGGAGGGCTCGACGTGGTGGTGGCGCCCGACCGGCGGGACGCGGCGCTGGCGGAGCTGGTCGCGGCCGCGGAGGCCCGAGGCGGGGGGGCGGTCACGGAGGCGGAGTGGGAGCGCGCCCGGGTCCGCGCCGGCCGTCCGCGCTACGGCGTGGACTTCGACGGCAGCCACCGACCTCAGGAGGCGGGGCTCCGCGATCTGGCGGTGTCGTTTCAGAAGGGCTGCTACCTCGGTCAAGAGGTGGTCTGCATGCTCGACACCCGCGGCAAGCTGCGCCGACGGCTGATGCGGCTGCGCGGCGCCGCGCTCGCGGTGGGCGACGCGCTTCAGGCCGAGGGCAAGGACGTCGGCGAGGTGACGTCCGCCGTCCCCGACGACGGCAGCTGGGTCGGGTTGGGCTACGTCAAGCGCGCCCACGCCGAAGCTGGCCAGATCCTCGGCTCCCCATCCGGGGAGGTTCGCGTCGAGGGCCCTGCGGGCGCCTGACGCCCCCATTCGCGCCTGGCCATTCGGCAGGTGGAGCCTTATAGTCGTGGCGTTCCCAGGAGAGTAGGAAGCGATGATTGACCTGACGAGCAAAGCAATCGAGAAGGTGAAGGAGATCCGCGACGCGGAGGGCCTCGGCGGGCAAGGCCTGCGGGTCCGCGTGATCGGCGGCGGCTGCTCCGGCTTCACCTACGATCTCTTCTTCGAAGACGAGACCACCGACCTCGACCAGAAGTTCGATTCGGATGGGATCCCCCTGTACGTGGACATGATGAGCCTCCAGTACCTGGACGGCACCACCATCGACTACGTCGAAGGTCTGCACGGCGCGGGCTTCAAGTTCCTGAACCCCAGCGCGAAGTCGACCTGCGGCTGCGGCTCTTCGTTCAGCGCCTGAGCCACCTCTGACCCTTCTCGCGGTGCCCGCCGCGAGCCGAGCCCCCGGCCCTCCCGCCGGGGGCTTTTTGCGTTTTCCGCACGCCCGACGCCCCGCGGTGCGCAGACCATTGCGGCTGCGTCGGTGGGACCAATCTAACGTTACGAAAGGTCCTATCAGGTCTTTGCGCTGGTCTGTAACGCTTCTGCGAGGGATCTTCACAGTACTTCACTGACGCGCCGGCCTTGCATGCGTAACGTTCATCTCGGGCCCGACGTACCCCACCCAGACCGCTTGACGAATACCTAACGTAACGTTACGTAAGGTTTGGCGGCTGGGACCAGCGGACGGGCCCAGACCCCGAGAGGAGAAGAGTCATGGCGCGAGCAGACGACAAGCAGCTCTCCCGTTACCTCGAGCAGGTTCGGAAGATCCCGACCCTGAGCCGAGAGGATGAGCACGAGCTCGCCGTGAAGGTGCAGGCGGGCGATCAAGACGCCGCCGACGCCCTCGTCGAGGCGAACCTCCGGTTCGTCGTCGCGGTGGCGCTCCAGTACCGACGCTACGGCATCCCGATTTCGGACCTGCTGGCCGAGGGCAACCTCGGGCTGATGCTGGCGGTGAAGAAGTTCGACCCCCACCGCGGCACGCGCTTCGTGACGTACGCGGGCTACTGGATCCGGGCCTACGTGCTCGATCTGGTGGTGAAGTCGACCACGATGGTCGGCGCGGGCAGCGGCCCGCTGCGCAGCAAGCTCTTCTTCCGCCTCCGTCGAGAGCGGGCGAAGGTCGCGAACCTGACCGCGGATCCGCAGGAGCGGCTCGCGCTGATGGCCGAGCGCTTCGACACCACCGAGAAGAAGATGGCGCACATGCTTCGCCGTCTCGACAGCCGTGACGTCTCGCTGAGCGCGCCGCTCTTCGACGATTCCGGCGCCACGCTCCAGGACTCCCTCGAGGGGGCCTACGACGACTCCGAGACGCAGTACCTCGGAGAGGAGCGGCAGCGCATGCTCGAGGTGCACCTCGGAGGGGCGCTCGAGCACCTCGACCAGCGCGAGCGCTACATCCTCGAGGAGCGGTACATGAAGGACCAGAGCGTCTCTCTGGCCGCGCTCGGGCGCGAGCTCGGCGTCAGCCGGGAGCGAGCCCGTCAGCTCGAAGCGCGCGCGAAGAAGAAGCTGAAGAAGAGCCTCGGCTCACTCCAGCTCGACGCGGCCTGAACACCTCACGCGAGCCGCAGGCTCCCGCTCGTCACGGCGCGCTCGCCTCCGCTGGTCCGGAGGCGCAGCGCGCCGTCTTCGCGTAGGCCGAGCAGCTCGCCCTCGAGCGCGTCGCAGCGGACGCGTCGGCCGCGGAAGGCGAGGCGATCCTCGACGGCGGACGCGACCGGTCGCGGGCCGAGCCGCACGAAGCGATCGACCTCGGCTTCGATGCTGGAGAGCAGCGTCGCCAGCGCCTGGGCCCGGTCGAAGGTCTGACCCGTCTCGGCGCGCCAGCTCGTCGCGATCGGGCCGAGCTCGCCGAAGTCGGCGCGATTGACGTCGACGCCGACCCCGATGATCGCGCTGTCGATCCGGCTCCCGAGCGAGACCGACTCCACGAGGATCCCCGCGTGCTTCTTGCCCTCGATGAGCACGTCGTTGGGCCACTTCACGGAGACGGAGCGGTCGGGGAGGGTGGCCTCCGCGGCCCGCGCCACGCCGAGCCCCACCGCGAGGGTGAGCGGAGGCAGCTGCGCGGGCGTCAGCGGGAGCCGCGCCACGATCGAGAAGTAGAGATCGGTGCCGCCGGGCGAGGCCCACACCCGACCTCGCGCCCCGCGGCCGCGAGACTGGCGATCGGCGACCACCACGTGACCGTCCGCCGCGCCAGCGCCGGCCGCCTCGCGCGCGTCGTCGTTGGTCGAGCCCGTCTCCGCGCGCACGTCGAGCGAGCGACCGTACCGCACCGTGGTCAGGCGCCGCGCGATCGCGTCGGCCGTCAGCGGGGTCACGACCAGTCGAGCCCGAGATCCATCGCGCGCGCGGAGTGCGTCAGCCCGCCGACGCTGATCGCGTCCACGCCCGCGTCCGCGATGATCGGCACGCGCGCGAGCGTGACGTTGCCCGAGACCTCGACGAAGGCGCGGCCCGCGATGTGGGTGACCGCGGCCTTCAGCGTCGCGTCGTCGAAGTTGTCCAGCATGACGATGTCGGCGCCCGCCTCGAGGGCCACGTCGAGCTGCTCCATCGTGTCCACTTCGCACTCGATCTTCGAGGTGTGCGGCGCGAAGGCGCGCGCCCGCCGGATCGCTTCGGCCACGCCGCCACACGCGGCCACGTGGTTGTCCTTGATCAGCACCGCGCTCGAGAGATCGTCTCGGTGATTGTGGCCGCCGCCGCAGCGGACGGCGTAGCGCTCGAGCGCGCGGAGCCCGGGCGTGGTCTTGCGCGTGTCGGTGATGCGGGTCTCGGAGCCGGCGGGGAGCGCGTCCACGAGGGTGGCCGTCTTCGACGCGACGCCGCACATGCGCTGCGCGAAGTTGAGCGCGACCCGCTCGCCCTTGAGGATGGGGTTGGCGCGCCCGCGCACGATCGCGACCACGTCGCCCTTCGCGAGCCGCGCGCCGTCTGCCTTCTTCGCCTCGACCTCGATCGCCGGGTCCACCGCGGCGAACGTCGCGGCGAAGACCGGGAGCCCGGCCAGCACCATCGGCTCGCGCGCCCGCAAGACGCACTCGGCTCGGACGTCGAGCGGCACGGTGGCGTCGGTCGTCACGTCGCCGCGCGCGAGGTCTTCGAGGAGGGCGCGCTCGACGACCTCGCGCAGGACGACCTCGGGCAGGGGCGGGAGGGTTCGTTCGCTCATGACGGTCTCCAGGTCTCGACCGCCCAGCCGCGCCGGCGGGCCAGGCGGGACAGGCGGGGATCGGGGTTGATGACGCGCGGCTCGCCGACCCGCTCGAGCATCGGCAGGTCACTGACGCTGTCGGTGTAGAAGGCGCTCGACGCCAGATCGACGCCGTGTCGTTCGGCCCACTGGAGGGCCTTGTCGACCTTGCCCGCGCCATAACAGAGGGGGGACTCGAGCGCGCCGGTGAAGCTCCCCTCCCTGACCTGAATGCGGCTGCAGAGCACGTGCTCGATGCCGACGTGCTCGGCGACGGGCTCCGCGACGTAGGGCGAGGAGCTCGTCAAGATGGCGCAGACGTAGCCCTCGTCGCGCCGCCGTCGCAGCTCGTCGCGCGCCTTCTGGGCCACGTGTCGCAGGACCTCGCTGCGCACCCATGACGCGCACTCGTCCCGGAACTGCTGCTCCGGCACGCCGGTGAGCGTGCGCACCGCCTCGGCGCCCATGCGCTCCGCGTCGAGCACGCCCAGCGTGTACTGCAGGCTCCAGAACGATGCGCGCATCAGCTCGCGCACGCCCATGTGGCCCTCGCGCACGCGCCACCGCACGTAGAGCGTGCCGGTGTTGACGTTGACGAGGGTCTTGTCGAGGTCGAAGAACGCGGCGCGCTTCACAGCAGCCAACCTTTCTCCAGGATCTCCGCGAGCACGTTGCTCAGCGCGTGCAGGAGCATGGCCGCCCCGATGCCGCCGCGCCACGCGCGCATCCAGCCGAAGAGGAGCCCGGGGAAGAAGACCGCGAGCCGGGCGGGGTGGGGGATGGTGGCCACGTGCACCAGCGCGAAGAGCGCGGCTTGCAGGATCCACACGCGCCAGTCGAGCGCGACCCCGAGGACGCGCCGCTCGGGCGGCCACCGATCGTGGAGCCGCGTCTGGATCCAGCCACGAAAGAGCGCCTCCTCGGGCAAGGCGACGACGAGGAGCTGCGTCAGCGCGAACGCGGCCAGATCGTCCGGCAAGGTGAAGGCGAAGTCCCTCGTGGGCCCATGCCACCAGGCGAAGCCGACGACGAACGGCGGGAAGACGAGCGCCGCGATCGCGACCGCGATGCCGCCTTCGCGGATCGCCGCGGGCATGGCGCGCCGGACCGCGCGGGCCAGGTCGTAGACCCCGAACGGACCCTCGTCGCGCGCGTCGTCCGGGTCGGGCGGCTGCAGCAGGCCCGCGAGATCGATCCCGTGCCGTCGCATGCCGCCGGGCTCTCGCTGGGCGAGCTTGATGGCGGCGACCAGGAACAAGCCGGCCACCAGCAGGTGCTCGTAGCCGTCGACCCCGGGCACGAGCGCGGGCAGGCGCGTCGCGATCGCCGCCCCGAGGGTCGTGGCCGCGAACACGAGCAGCACCTCCCGCACGGGAGAGCGCTCGCTCTCGGGGGGCGCCGCGTCGGACATCGCCGGGTCGAATAGCAGCCCGCAGGCGCGCGGGCACCCGCTCAGACCAGCTCGTCGGGATCCACGCCGAGCTCACGGAGCTTCGCCGCGAGGCGCTCCGCGCGCTGATGCTCGGACTCCGCGCGCTCTGCGCCCGTGGGGAGGAGCGCGCCGTCGGGCGTCTGCCAGCGAAGCCAGCGCTCCTCCATCCCCTCGAAGACCCCGGTCCACTCCACGAGGCCGAGCTGGGCGTGCTCGAAGAAGGGGCGCTCGGTCGCCTGATAGAGATCGCCGCGGAGCTCGAAGGTGTGAAGCGTCTGGCTCCCGAGGGCGCCGAGCCGATCCCACACGACGTAGTACGCGACCCGCATGCGGGCGTAGCGGGCGCGGCGCAGGCCGAGCTCATCCCCCTCGCGGTTGCTGACGATCTCCACCACGACGTCCGGCGGCTTGCCGAACTCCCAGACGAAGTAGCTCCGATGGCGCTTCTCGTCGAAGCTCGGAGGCGGCGTGACGTCGAGGCTCAGCATCACGTCGGGGGCCACCGCCGGCTCGCGCGGCGTCGCGAACAGCCCGACGTTCGCGGCCACGAAGAAGCTCCGGGGCGCGCCGTCGTCGCGCGGCGGCGGACCGGCCCAGCTCGCGTAGAGAGGCTCGGTCAGCAGCCGCATCTGCTTCTCGGAGTGGATGTTGTCCACCGGCTCGTCGTCCTCGATCTGAACCGCGGACACGTCGGGCCAAACCTCCGGGTCGACCTCCACGGAATCGGTGCTCATGCGCGCCTCCGGTCCAAGCGTCGCGCCAGGGAGGGGGGCGGTCAAGCTCGTGCGATCGCTCGCAGGGCCGGGGGATCGCCCTTGACCCCCTCCCCGCCCACGCTAAGAAGCGACGCTTCGATGGGGGCATCCGTCGTCATGCAGTTTTTGGACGGCGGTGGTCGCGAAGGGGGGAAGCAGGGGTGATCCCCGAAGACAAGGTCGCGGAGATCCGTGAGCGCACCGACCTGGTCGCGCTGGTGCGGGAGTACGTCGAGCTCAAGCGATCGGGGACCAGCTACAAGGGCCTCTGCCCCTTCCACGGGGAGAAATCGCCTTCGTTCTACGTGCACCCGGACCGCGGCTTCTTTCATTGCTTCGGGTGCCAGACGTCCGGCGACGCGCTCAGCTTCCTGATGCGCATCGAGGGCCACGCCTTCCCGGAGGCGGTCCGCCTGCTCGCCGAGCGAGCCGGGATCGAGGTGGTCGCGATCGACTCGGAGGCCGAGCGCGCGGCCCGCCAGAAGCGCGCGCGGCGCGAGCAGCTGCTGGCGATCGTCGAGTCGGCTGCGGGTTTCTTCGTAAAAATGCTCGCGGACCATAAGTTCGGGCCCATGGCATGGGCCGAGCTCGACCGTCGGGGGATCTCGAGAGAGACGGTGGAGGCTTATCGGCTCGGCTACGCGCCGCACGGATGGGACGAGCTGGCGACGCACCTCGCGCAGCGCGGCTACTCGCCGGCGCAGTGCGAGGAGGTCGGCCTGATCGTGCCGCGCCGTAGCGGCGGGGGGCACTACGATCGCTTCCGCCATCGCCTGATGTTCCCCGTCTCCGACGCGCACGGCCGCATCGTCGCGTTCAGCGGTCGCGCCCTCGAGGCGCCCCCCGGCGACGAGCGCGCCCAGCGCGAGCCGCCCGCCAAGTACGTCAACAGCCCGGAGACCACGCTCTACAAGAAGGGCGACATCCTCTTCGGCATGCACGAGGCGCGCGTGGAGCTGCGCCGTCGTGAGGTCGCGCTGGTGTGCGAAGGCAACTTCGACGTGCTCGCGCTCTCGCAGGCTGGCTTCGGCAACGTCGTCGCGCCGCTCGGGACGGCCTTTACAGACAATCAAGCGAAGCTGCTTCGGCGCTTCGCGCAGACCGCCGTCTTGCTCTTCGACTCGGACAAGGCGGGCAAGAAGGCGGCGCGCGCCGCGCAGCCGCTCCTCGCCAAGGCGGGCATCGCCGGCAAGGTCGTGACGCTGCCGCCGGGAGACGATCCCGACAGCTTCCTGCGCGAGAAGGGCGCCGAAGCGATGGAGCGCTTGATCGGATCGGCGCCGAGCATCGTCGAGTGGATCATCGAGGCGGCGGCCGCGGACGCCAGCGCCGATCCGGCCGCGAAGGCGGACGCGATCGAGGCGCTCGGGCCGGTGCTCGCGTCGATCGACAGCCCGGTCGAGGCGCGGCTCTACGTCGAGCGCGTCGCGTCGGTCTTCGAGATCCGCGATCTCGAGGCGGTGCGCCAGCAGCTCCGACGGGGCGTGCGCGCTGCACGCGGGAACGCGCCGCGCCAGAAGCGCGCCGAGGGGTCCGCGCAGCAGGCCGCGAGCGCGCCGCCGAAGCGCGTGGTGAAGCTGTCCAAGCTCGAGGCGCAGATGGTCGGCGCGTTCATCGACCACCCCGCGCTGCACGAGCCCGCCAACGGCGCGGAGAGCAGCTGTGCAGAAAAAGTTCAGGAGCTTTTGACGAGCGCCGATCTTCGCGCCATCTTTCACGCCACGACGCGATGGGTGGGTTCGCGCGGGATCGACGCAGCCGCGCTGCTCGAGGAAGTTTCCGAAGACAGTTCGGCGCGTGATTGGCTCGAACGCAGGTTGGCCGTCCAGGAATTCGAGGACGAGACGAGTGCAAGACGTTTCATCGAGCGCGTGGTCCAGAAGCTGGAACGGGATCGCGTAGCGCGGGAGAACAAGCGCTTGAGTCGAGAAATCCTGGAGGCCCGCAGGGCGGGCGACGACGAGCGCGCAGATGCGCTCATGCGCCAGAAGTCGCAGCTGTTCCGGAGCGCCGCGCCATCGAGCGCAGCGACAGGCACGGCGGCGACAGGGATCGAGGGCACCAAGAGGTGAAGATGGTGGAAAAGAACGCTGGGCGAAGCGGACGCGTACGTGCTCGGAAGAGCCGGTCCGCGGAGGGCGTCGACGAGACGAAAGCCTCGAACGGCAGGAGCTCGACCGGGAAGCGAGCGGCGCGGGCGAGCGCCGGACGTGGCACCGCGGGTAGTGGCAAGAGCGACGGGCCCGCGACGCGCCTCAAGCCGAAGAACACCAAGGGCAAGGACAACGCGCGCGCGCAGATGCTCGCGTTGATCGAGCGCGGTCGTACGAAGAGCTTCCTGACCTACGACGAGATCAACGAGGCGCTCGCGAACGACGTGACGTCCGATCAGATCGACGAGCTCATGGTCACGCTCGGGCACGAGGACATCGAGGTGGTCGACCAGGCGGGGAACGCCAAGGTCAACAAGAACCGCGACAAGAACCGTCCGCGCAAGAGCAGCCTGCCGCCGGCCTCCGAGGACGGCATGTACCAGAAGTCGAACGACCCCGTTCGCATGTACCTGCGCAAGATGGGCTCGGTCTCGCTCCTCACCCGTGAGGGCGAGGTGGAGATCGCGCGCCGCATCGAGCAGGGCGAGGACCGGATCTTCGAGGTCATCCTCAACAGCCGCGTCGGGGTCGCCGAGATCATCGAGATCGGCGAGCGGGTCAAGCGCGGCAAGCTGCGCCCGAAGGACGTCATCAAGAACCACGATGACGAGAACTTCACCGAGGACGACCAGCGCGCGCGCATCGGTCGCACCGCGGAGAAGGTGAAGCGGCTCGAGAGCCAGAACGCGAAGCTCCGCGAGGAGATCTCGGGCTCGCGGAAGGCCTCGGACCGCAAGGCGGCAGAGGAGCAGATCGACAAGAACCGCCGCGAGCGCATCGAGGCGCTGCGTGAGCTCGGTCTGAACAAGAAGACGATCGACAAGGTCGTCGGCGCCATCAAGACCTACATCCGCCGCGTCGAGCGCGCCGAGGCGGAGCTGGCCGAGGTGGAGCGTCGCGCGGGCGGCAAGGACGAGAAGGGCATCCGCAAGATGCTCAAGGATGTCCGGGAGAACCCGAACGCCGCGCGGCGCTTGCAGCGCCGGCTGGGCCTCGACGGGGAAGAGATCGAGCGTCTGCTCGAGCGCATGGCCGAGGCGCGCCGTCAGGTCGCCAAGGTCGAGGAGGACATGGGGCAGCCCATCGAGAACCTCCGCGCCACCTACAAGGCGCTCTACTCGGGCGAGCGTCAGGCGGACATCGCCAAGGCGGAGCTCGTCGAGGCGAACCTTCGGCTCGTCGTCTCGATCGCGAAGAAGTACACGAACCGCGGCCTTCAGTTCCTGGACCTCATCCAGGAGGGCAACATCGGCCTGATGAAGGCGGTCGACAAGTTCGAGTACCGTCGCGGCTACAAGTTCTCGACCTACGCGACGTGGTGGATTCGCCAGGCGATCACCCGCGCGATCGCGGACCAGGCGCGGACCATCCGCATCCCGGTCCACATGATCGAGACGATCAACAAGCTGATCCGCACCTCGCGCTACCTCGTGCAGGAGCTCGGCCGCGAGCCCACCCCCGAGGAGATCGCGGAGCGCATGGAGATGCCGCTCGACAAGGTCCGCAAGGTCCTGAAGATCGCCAAGGAGCCCATCTCTCTCGAGACGCCGATCGGCGAAGAGGAAGATTCGCATCTCGGGGACTTCATCGAGGACAAGTCGGTCGTCAGCCCCATCGAGGCGGTGATCAACAACAACCTCGAAGAGCAGACCCGGCGCGTCCTGAAGACGCTGACGCCGCGTGAGGAGAAGGTCCTCCGCATGCGCTTCGGCATCGGCGAGAAGAGCGATCACACGCTCGAAGAGGTCGGCCAGGACTTCGAGGTCACGCGCGAGCGCATCCGTCAGATCGAGGCGAAGGCGCTCCGCAAGCTTCGCCACCCGTCGCGCAGCAAGCAGCTGCGCTCGTTCATAGACAGCTGAACCCTTCAGCGGCTCCCGCATCGGCGGTGAGCGGAAGGGGCGCACGGTCACGCTGTGCGCCCCTTCTTCGTTTCCCGCCGTCTCTTCTTTCGGGCCCATAGCTCAATTGGTCAGAGCCCCCGGCTCATAACCGGGTCGTTGCTGGTTCGAGTCCAGCTGGGCCTATACTTTCCTTGTTGGAGGGCCTGAACGCAGGCCCTCCCCCCATGGGGCGGAGCGCCCATGGGGCCCGCAGTTTCTTGTTGGAGGGCCTGAACGCAGGCCCTCCCCCCATGGGGCGGAGCGCCCATGGGGCCCCCCTCCCGACTACGGCGGTTCGCGCGCTCCGCGCGCTCTCACGCCGACCCCAGCGACGGGGCGCTGGGGCCCCTGCGGCTCGCGCTTTCGCTTCGCGAAAGCTGGCCGCCTGCTCGCGTCGCTGC
>JAVJQK010000060.1 GCA_040218145.1 Sandaracinaceae bacterium
CGGCCCCGCGGGCATTCGCTCCGTCTCCACGAAAAGCGACTTCTGCTTCGGCCTGCGCCGTCCCATCGCCATGCGTCGACCCTATCCGTCTCGGATCCGCATGTCGATCCCCCGCGCGGCAGTAAATCAACGGGCTGCTAGGCTCACGTCAGCCAACTCCAACTCGACGATGCAGTCGCCCGCGGCGCGCGCTTGAATGGTGAAGACGCCGCGCTCACTTCGCAGCGCGCGGTGGTCGCCGTCGAGGTCGACCAGCACGCACTGACGTGGGTTGACCACGGAGGCGTCGGTGGCGATGGCGACGGCGCTCGCCGTGCCGCTCCCCGCCGCTCCGCAGCGCGAGCCCGGGTAGCGCCCGCGCACCCGGACCGTCTGCCACCCGCGCTCCTCGAGGTTCCCGTCGATCACCTCGATGAAGACGCCCGACAGCTCCGCCGCCGTGTGCGCCTCGAGCGTGAGCAGGCCGTCGTCCGGCTCGCCGAGCCGAGAGCGCACCCGCACCTCGCCGCCCGCCGCGGGCGTCTCGAGCTCGATGAAGTGCACGTCTTCCGTCGGGCGCACGGTCGCGCCTTCGGGCTCGACGGATACCCACTCCGCGCCGCCGCCGCGCGGGAAGACGAAGTCGAAGGTGCCCTCGCCCGTCCGCTCGTAGAGGTCGAACGGCACGAGCGCGGGGCGCCCCGGCACGTAGCCCTCGAGCGGGCAGGGCCCGAAGCGCAGCTCGGTCGGCGCGTGGGCTTCGACCACGATCGCGTCGTCGAAGCGCTCGCCGTCGGCGCTCGCGCGAAATTCGATCCGCGCCTCCCCTGGTGTCAGCGCCCGGACGCGAAACCCGCCGGGGCGCGCGTCCACGATCTCCGCCGCGCCCTCGGGGGTGATCACGAACGCGTCGGGAGCGGGCGGCGTGCGCAGCTCCGCCGCGTCGAAGCCGCGGTCGGCGAGCAAGACGGGCGCGACGCCGCCCACCGCGACGCGCGGCGGATTCGGGATGAGCGAGAGCCGTCGCGACTCGGTGCCGCCGTCGCTCACGGGCGAGACGCAGCCCACGCCGGGGAGCGCGAGGGGTGCCGCGACGCTCACCGTCAGCAGGACCCAGCGAAGTGAAGGCATGCCTTCAGGATCTCCGCGCGCACGCGTCGATGCAACGTCGGGCGCAGACCCGGGGCGAGAATGGAGCTACCCTTGCGCCATGAAGGACGACATCACCCTCGCCGACATCGGCCGCGACCTTCGCCGCTACGGCAAGGTCCTGTTCGGGTTCGTCGCCCTGATCTGGGTGCTCGAGCTGCTGAGCTGGGTGATCCCGATCGACGCGCTCGGCGTCCGGCCGCGGGAGACGGTCGGCCTGATCGGCGTGCTGACGCACCCCTTCCTGCACGTCGGCCTCGGTCACGTCCTGAGCAACAGCGTCGCGATCCTCCTCTTCGGCGGGCTGGTGGTCCTCAAGGAGGAGCGCGACCTCTACGTCACCGCGCTGCTCGCGGCCCTCGTCGGTGGGCTGGGCACGTGGCTGATCGGTCGGAGCGGGACCAACCACATCGGCGCCAGCGGCGTCGCCTTCGGCCTGTTCGGGTACCTGCTCACCACGGGCTGGTTCGAGCGCAAGCTCGGATCGATCGTCTTGTCGGTGGGGGTGTTGCTCGTCTGGGGCAGCCTGCTCCTCGGCATGTCGCCGCTGCAGACCTTCGTCTCCTGGGAGGGGCACCTCACGGGCTTCGCGGGAGGCGTGCTCTCGGCCTACCTGCTCGCGCGGTGGCATCGCTCCGCGGCGCCGACGCGCTGAAGCTCCAGGGCCTCAGGTCAGCGCCACGAACAGCAACGCGCCGAGCCCCGCCAGCAGGCCCAGCCCGCTCAGGCCGACCATCGCGCTCGTGAAGCCCGGGTGACGGTCGACGAAGAAGGTGGTCTCGCGCAGCGCGCGCTTGGTCAGGGTGACCGGGCACTGCACCGCGAGCTTGCCCTCGAGCGCGCGCGTCAGGGCGGTCTCCATCTCGAGCGCGGACTGCCAGCGCGCCGCGCGGTCCTTCTGGGTGCCCTTGATCACGAAATGCACGAGCTCGGCCGGAGGCGGCGACGATTGCTGCGGGTGCGCGTAGAGGTCGGTCCGATATGCAGGCGGGAGCTGCCGCTCCATCACGCCGAGCAGGATGCCGGGCACCGTCTGCTCCTCCGACAGGTAGTGCCGCAGCGTCAGCAGCTCGTGGAGGACCACGCACGCGGCGTAGAGATCGCAGCGCGGGTCGATGGTGGGCTCTCCGCGCGCTTGCTCGGGCGCCATGTACGCGGGGGTCCCGATGAGGCCGTGGGCCTGGGTCTGCACGAGCCTGCGTCGGGGGGCGTCCGCCTGATCCGTCTCCGCGTCCGTGTCCTCGGGCGGGACCAGCTCCCCGCGGTCGATGGGCTTGGCGACGCCCCAGTCCATCAGCACGACCTCGCCGTAGGGGCCGACCATGATGTTTGCGGGCTTGACATCGCGGTGCACCACGCCGCGGTCGTGCGCGTAGTGCAGCGCGCGGAGCAGACCCGCGAAGACCCGGGCGCGCTCCTCGAAGGTGAAGCGGCGGTGGGTCTCCGGGTCCCCTTTGGCGAGGAGCTCGATGATCTCCTCCAGGGTCTGGCCCTCGACGTACTTCATCACGAAGAAGTAGTCGCCGTTCTCGTCCACCCCGACGTCGTGGACCGGCACGATGTTGGGATGCTCGAGGTTGCCGATGATGCGCACCTCCTCGGCGAAGCGGGCGAGGCCGCGCTGGCCGGCCTCACGGCGGATGCGCTTGAGGGCGACCTTGCGGTCGATGTCGAGATCGCGCGCGAGCGCGACGATGCCCATGCCGCCCTCGCCCAGCAGGCGCTCGGTCTCGTAGCGATCCCGGGGCTCGTGCACGAGCCGCAGCTCGCCGTCGGTCACCTCCACGCGTGGCAGCACGGTCGTCGTGCGTCCGGAAGTGGTGCGGCCGGGTAGGGTCGCGCCCGTGTTCGTTCGATCGTCGGTGCGCGCGTCCAGCAGCGTCGCCGCGTCCCCCACCTGCGTGTCCGCGGTCCCCTGCGCCCTGTCCGTGCTGCTCATCCCATCGAGTGTCGGTTCGCGCGACGCGGACCGCAATCCCCTCCCTCACGGGTCGGTCGCGGCGAGGCGCGCGTAGAAGTCCCGCATCACCCCGTCGCGGTGGAGGTCGCGCACCTCGCGCATGACCGGCGCGCCCGCGCGGGGTGACCAGCGGAGCGCCTCGTCGAGCGAGGGCGTGGCCACCAGCGCGCTCTCGGTCCACGCCGGGTCCAGCGCCCAGGCCGTCACCGCCATGTCCCAGAGCACCTTGGAGCGCCCCGCGAAGTGGTCGCCGTCGATGGGGTGGTTCTCGTAGAGCGTGAAGAGGTACTCGCGCAGCGCCCCCGCGCCCTCGACGTTCGCCGCGATCTCGGGCCGCGTGACGCGCAGCTCCTCGGCCACGAAGAAGCCCGGCACGTAGACGAAGGGCACGCCGGACGCGAGGACCACGCGCGCCGCGGCGACGTCCTGCGCGAGGTTGTAGGACGCGTTGGGCGACGGCCAGAAGCTCGGGTAGGCGCTCGCCCAGACGACGACGATGTGCTCCACGAGGTCGGGCGCGAGCAGGAGCGCGGAGGCGACGTTGGTGATGGCCCCGAGCGCGAGCACGTAGAGCGGGCCGTCGCGCGGCTCGCGGGCGAGCGCGATGAGGCTCTCGGTCGCCTCGGACGCGACGGGCGCGAGCGGATCGGTCCCGAGGTAGCGGCCCGCGCCGTGGAAGACCGGCAGGTCGCGGCCGAGCAGCGCGGTGATCTCGGTCGCCTCGTCGAACGCGCGGCTCATGCCGATGCTCGGTCGGATCGTCGGGAAGCTCGCCGGGTCCACGCCGCGCTCGGCGAGCTGCTCGCGGAGCAGGCGCGCGTCGAGCACCGAGGTGAAGGCGGGGGAGGTGATCAGCTCGCCCGAGATCCCCCACGGCGCCGCGTGGATCGCGCGCACGTCGAGCCGCTCGGGCGCGAGGAGGGCGTGCACGACCGCGAACTGGTCGTCGATCTCGTTGCCCAGATCGGTGTCGATGACGACCTCGATCACGCCCTCACGCGGCGCGAGCGCCTCGTCGCGCGCGGCCTCGTCGAGGGCGGGCCACGCGACGTCGTCGAAGCGCCCCGCGTCCTCTCGGCCGGCGTCCACGCTCGCGTCGGGCTCTCCTCCGTCGCCGTCCCCGCACGAGGCGGTCGTGCACGTGATCAGGAGCGCGATCGCCCAGGCAGCTCTTCGCATCCCTTCACGGTATCAGGCCCCGCGCTACTGGGGCGTGATGACGAACTGGAAGGGGCCCGCCCCCGGGTCCTGGAGCGTGGCCACGAAGGTGACCCGCGCGCCGTCCGGCACGGTGTAGAGGGTGTCGGCCACGTCGATGACGAGGTCCGTGCTGACGGCCGCGCACTGGGTGCGGTCGGCGGGGATGGCGTCGCCGTCGTACACGACCACCGCGGGCGCGAGGGTGTCGTCCTCCACCACCATCTCGAACATCACCTCGAGGTCCGCGCCCGTGTCGTTGACGTAGCAGACGGTGTCGTACGGCACGGCCTCGTCGCCGAGCCCCGTCGCGGGGCAGATCTCTCCCGTCGGCCGCATCCACATCAGCGACGACGCGGTCAGCTCGGACGGAATCGCGTCGGGCAGATCCGGCGAGGGCCCCGAGAGCGGGAAGCAGGTCACCTCCGAGGTGCCGGAGTCTCCTGCGCCGGAGTCGTCGGGACCCGTGCCCCCGTCGTCGCCCGTGGAGACGCCCGTGTCCGGGGCTCCAGCGTCCGTGGTGGTCGCGCCATCGCAGGCGGCGAGGCCGAAGCAGAGGCCGAGACACAGGAGGAGCGAGGTGATCCGTACAGCGTTCGTCATGGCCGCGGGTCATACGGGAAGGCGCCCCGGAAGCCAAGAGGCGTCGGGTCGTGGTATCCCGATCCCATGAGCAAGCCCGTCTGTGTCGTCTGTGGAATCGGCCCCAAGAACGGGGCCGCGTTCGCCCGCCGCTTCAGCCGCGAGGGGTACGCCCTCGCGCTCCTCTCACGCTCGACGGAGTACACGAGCGAGCTCGCCGAGGAGCTCGGCGACGCCAAGGCCTACGCCTGCGACGTCTCCGACGAGGCCGCGGTGAAGGCCGCGTTCGACGGCGTGCGCGCGGACCTCGGGCCGGTCGACGTCCTGGTCTTCAACGCGGGCTCGGGGTCGTGGGGCAACATCGAGGAGATCAGCGCCGCGGACTTCGAGCGCGGCTGGCGCATCAACGCGCTCGGCGCCTTCCTCACGAGCAAGCAGGTGATCGACGACATGATCGCCAAGGAGGCGGGCAACATCATCTTCGTCGGCGCCACCGCCTCGCTCCGCGGCAAGCCGTTCACCACCGGGTTCGCGCCCGCCAAGGCGGCGCAGCGCAGCCTCGCGCAGGCGATGGCGCGGCACCTCGGCCCCAAGGGCATCCACGTCTCGCTCCTCATCCTCGACGGCGGCGTCGCCAAGCCCGAGCCCGACGACGTCAAGACCCTCGACCCCGACGACATCGCGAGCACCGCCTACTACCTCACCACGCAGGGCAAGTCCGCGTGGACCTTCGAGCTCGACCTGCGCCCCCACCTCGAGAGCTGGTAGGGCGCTCCCGTGCTCCGGGTCGGGGCGGCCGAGCTCCTCCCCAGAACCGTAGGTCGTAGCTCGAGCCGGTCCTGGCCTCCCAGGCGGCGAGTTGGTCAGGGTGCTCTCGGCCCTCGAGGTCGGGGAGAGATCGGCGCCCGGTGACGTACTTGGCGGCGAGAGCTCGGCGTCCCCCCACCCCCCGACGCCGGCCCGTCCCCGTCAGCCGGAGAAGACCATGAGGAACTCGACCCTGACCGCGCTCTGCGCGGCGATGATCTGGTGCGCGCCGAGCGCTCGCGCGAGCGCGCAGTATGTGGAGGCGCAGGCCTCGGTGGCCGTCGACGCGCAGCTCGATACGCAGGTGCCGATGGCGAGCGCGCACGACGACGCGGAGTGGGAGGAGCGCCGCGACCGCTACTTCGGCGGGCCGGTCCGCCCCGGCGCGCAGGTCGACGGCAGCGTCAGCCCCTTCACCTGGATGGGCCTCGGCGGCTTCGCCGGCGGGTACATCCTCTCGCTCATCTACTCGGGCGGCCAGGCGGTCGCCGCGGTCCCGTTCGCCGGGCCCTGGCTCGCCATCGGGAACGTCTCGGGCGGCCAGCCGCTCGAGGGCACCGGGGTGGCGCTCATGGTGATCAGCGGGCTGCTCCAGCCAGCCGGCGTCGCGGTGGGCATCTACGGCCTGCTCAACCCGGACCTCTTCCTGGTGTACGACGCGCCGGTCGGCGCCCCGTCGCCCTTCCAGACGGCGAGCGTGCGGATCCTGCCCGGCGCGCCCGGCGCGGACCTCGGCGTCGCCCTTCACGTGGAGACCTTCTGATGCGCGCCCTCGGATTGACCCTCACCGTGCTCGCGCTCGCCGGCTGCATGCCGCAGGCGCGTCGCCACACCAACCACGCGCTCCCGCTCACGGCCGAGGCCGCCGCCCGCATCAACACGGGCGACGCGGTGGTCAGCTACCTGCGGCAGCGCGACGCCGACCCGAGCATCTGCAACCCCGGCGGCCGGGCCGCGCACGCGGCGTTGACCACCGAGCGCGACCTCGAGGACGTGGTCGACGGCGTCGGGCGCGGCGTGCACCTCGAGAAGTGGGAGGCCTGCGTGCAGGGGCTGCTCGACGCGGTGCCGCCCGAGGTCGCGACCGTGATCGTCGACCGCGTGCTCGAGCGCTACGTCGAGCGCATCACCTACGCGCGCCTCGACGACGACCCGCAGATCGTCGCGCAGATCGAGAGCGTCCGGCGCGTGTACGACGAGCGGCCCAACGGCCGCGACGCGAGCACCGAGACCATCGACGAGGTGATCGTGCAGCTCCAGGAGCACGACGACACCACGGGCGCCGCGGGCAGCATCTATCGCAGCCGGCTCGTCGAGGTGCTCTACCTCGAGCGCGGCCTGCTCCCGGACGGTCGGCCCGTCGCCGTCGCCGACCTCGACCGCATGTTCCAGGAGGGCAACGAGGAGCCGCTCTTGCTCTACAGCCGGCGCATGCCCGACGAGGGGATGCGCACCGAGGCGCGCCGCCGGCTCGTCCAGCTCCGCATCCAGCACTCGCCCTACGAGGAGCTCCGCGCGCACGCGGCCCAGGTCGAGAACGCGGTCATGCAGCAGGGGCGCTTCGTCGTCTCGCCGGCCGACGCGGGCCGCCGCGTGACCTTCGACGCCGAGGGCTTCGCCTTCCGCGGCCTGGTCGTGGAGCAGGACGTGCGGGCGCAGGCGGCGCGGCTGCTGAGCTTCCGCGAGACCGAAGACAACGTCTCGGTGGTGCCGTCGATCGATCTGCGCGGCCACCTGCTCTTCCACGTCAGCGCGTTCCAGCGCCCCATCACGCTCTGCGCGGCGCCCGACGAGTTCGAGGTCTCCCCCTGCATCGACGCGAGCGAGGCCGGCCTCGGCGTGCCCTTCGCGACGCTCGAGGAGAACGGCTCGTTCCGCTTCGCCGAGACCATCGGCATCCAGAACGTGCTCGAGCTCGCGCGCGGCGACGAGTTCGTCCTGCCCATCCTCTTCCGCGGTCAAGAGGTCGTGCAGGTGCGCTGGGACATGCGCTTCCGCACCACCGGGCCGCTCATCCTGCAGCCGGGCTACGGCATGCCGGGGCCCGAGGTCGCGGTCGACGTGGACGCCCTCGGCCCGAACGTCGTCTACACCATCGGCGAGGGGCAGCCGCTCTACGCCGTGCTCGACCACGACAACGTCGGCACCTTCGGCGTGGTC
Source organism: Sandaracinaceae bacterium (assembly GCA_040218145.1). GTDB lineage: Bacteria > Myxococcota_A > Polyangia > Polyangiales > Sandaracinaceae > JAVJQK01. The sequence goes on from JAVJQK010000060.1 coordinate 7,835, forward strand.
GCGGCGGGCGGCGACGGCGCGCCGGGCGAGCCTGGCGCCGCGGGGCGCCCCGGCCAGGACGGCGCCTCGGGCCGCAGCGCGAGCTGCAGCAGCGGGCCGGCCACCGACGGTCAGCCCGGCGGCAACGGCGGCCCTGGCGGCGACGGCGGCCCGGCCGGCGACGGCGGCCCGGGCGGCCTGATCGTCGCCACGCTCCACTGCCGCGGCGGCGCCTGCGGTCGCGTGCGCCACGACCTCGCGGCCACCCTCGCGGCGCCCGGCGGCGCGGCGGGACGGGGCGGCGCGGCGGGCCCGGGCGGGCGCGCGGGCCGAGGCGGCGCGGGCGGCTCGTCCACCACGTGCGACGGAGTGAGCCTGCCCGCAGGCCGCCGCGGCGCCGACGGCGCGCGTGGCCCCGACGGACGCCGCGGCCCCGACGGACGCCCCGGCCCCCGCGGTCGCGTCGTGCTCCGCATGGTCGGCCGCTGACCCTGCGCGCCCTTGGCGCCTCCGCGTCTTTGCGCGAGCTCTCCGGTTCTCGGAAGGGACTCGCGCAAAGGCGCAAAGGCGCAAAGTAAGTACGATGTGGTGCGGGCGGTCTGCCGCCGGCACGGCGGACGCCCCGGCCGCCGCGGCCGCGTCGTGCTCCGC
>JAVJQK010000061.1 GCA_040218145.1 Sandaracinaceae bacterium
CGGCCCCGCGGGCATTCGCTCCGTCTCCACGAAAAGCGACTTCTGCTTCGGCCTGCGCCGTCCCATCGCCATGCGTCGACCCTATCCGTCTCGGATCCGCATGTCGATCCCCCGCGCGGCAGTAAATCAACGGGCTGCTAGACGGCGACAGCGACTACGAGGCCGCCGCCGGACGCCCGCACCAAAGCTGGAGCGAGCTCTTCGAAGCGCTCGCCTCGTCCGCGGACACCGAGCCTCAGATGTGAAAGCTCGACGAACGAACATGGATAACGCAACGAGGCTGACCGCGCGAAGGGCTCGTGAACGCAAGTTGACCACCGACTGGATACGGCGGTCCCAATGAATCTCCTCCTGGAGGTAGCGGCGTAGCCTTGGGGCCTTGCTTCTGGTACGGCCCGCTCGATGAGCAAGTGGCCGCCAGCCCTGGAGACCCTGGTGGAGCGGTTCCGCGACGCGGGGCTCGCGGTTCGTGATGCTTCGTTCTTCGCGACGACCGGCATCGGAGTCTCGAGCCCCGCCGGTGACGACATCGCCGAGGCGATCGTCTTCATCTACCCGAGCGACAGCGGCTGGGAGATGAGGATCACGCTGCACGGTGGGCCGCACTGGACGCGCAAGGTGACGAGCCTCGAAGACGTGGAGCGGCTCACGCGATCACATCTGACCAACGCCGTGCCGCCGCCTGGCCCCGGCTGGGAGAAGACCCAGTGAGCTTCGTCGGCCTCTTCGAGCGGCTCTACGAGCGCCATCCGCTCGGCGTCGCGGAGCACGAGCTGGCCGAGGCGGAAGCGCGGCTGGGGGTCGCGATTCCCCCGCCGCTCCGCGAGCTCCATCTGGCGTGCGGCCGCGAGCCGTGCGTGCTGGCATCTCACAATCGGTTCTTCAGCCCACGCGCGCTCGAACGGTCAGACGGTCGCATCATCTTCTGCGAGGAGAACCAGGGTGTCTGTGTCTGGGGCTGCTTGCCTGGCCATGAGGATCCGCTCGCGGAGGTCGGGAACGTACTCCGCGACGACACGCTCGAGTGGCACTCCGAGCAGGCGCCTCTCAGCCGGTTCCTGGCGATCCAGCTGTACCTCCAGACCGCGTGGGGAGGATTCGAGCACGCCGGCGATCTCCAGGATCCCGATCCCGTGATGTCGCGAATCGAGTCGGAGTGGGAGGAGGTCGTGCGCCACCAGGACCTGACGATCTACTGGAAGCCGGGGGCGCTCATCACCGCCCTCGACGGACAGCCGTTCCTGACCGGCGCCGCGCGCACGGAGGGAGGCTTCGTCCGACTCCTGGGGGACCTCGGCTTCGAGCTCCTGTAGGCGATTTCAGGTCGCTGCTCGCCCTCTACGTGGGGGAGGGAGGCAGAAATGCGAGCGCCCCTGGCAGGGCCTGCCAGGGGCGCTCGGTGCAGAACAGGTAGCGTCCCCAGCGGGATTCGAACCCGCGTCGCCGGCGTGAAAGGCCGGTATCCTGGGCCTCTAGATGATGGGGACTGAAGAGAGAATATCAGGGGGCCAGTGGGCCGTGCAGGGCTCGAACCTGCGACCGATGGGTTAAAAGCCCACTGCTCTGCCAACTGAGCTAACGGCCCCTCTCGAAAAGAGATTCGGCCGTTTAGCAACGGGCCCCGCAGGCGTCAAGACGCGGTTGGCGCGCGAGACGCGGCGCGTCACGCCGAGACCGTAACCGACGGTACACACCCGGGCACCGACGTCACGGTGGCCAGTGGAGCAGCCACCCCGTCCGCGGAAGTGTGCCACCGTCGTCACGTCACCAAACGGCGACGACCCAGCGGGGGCGCTGAAACGGTTTACGACGCACTCGAGAACTTCTTTAGACGCGGCGCGTCAATAACCGCACGAATCATGGGTGCTGCGTGCCACGACGTCGTGGGGCAAAACCACGAAGCGAGGCATTCGCCCTCAACACCGGTGCAACGGATTTGGGGGTCGCGGCCACTACTTGGTGTGGCACCCCGATTGCAGAGCACGAGGGCGGTGGAGATCCTGATGTCCAGAACCAAGAAGACCGCAGTGTTGGTCGCCGAGCGCGGCGGCGAGTGGAGCGAGTGGGTCGAGCCGCTCCGTGACGACGTGGACGATATCGCGATCGTCCTGCAGCGCCAGGGCGAGAGCCCCTCGGAGCTGGCCACCCGCGTGCGAGAGCGCGTGGCGGAGCTGCAGCTCGAGGGCGACCTCGTGGCCGCGGCGCTCGTGGGCGGAGATCGTTGGGATCCTGACACGCTCAGCGCCCGCTCCTTGATGATCCGCGCCATCGTGTCCCAGATGGTGCCCACCGGTCAGGGACGCCTGTTCCTGGATGGCGGCGGTCGCGCAGGCCGCGGCCGTCACGCGATGCAGGCGCTCGCGGCGGTGGTCGAAGACCAGGTCGGCGGCGGCATCGCGGTCCTGACGCAGAGCCCGGCCGTCGCGCCGATGGCGCCCGCGCGCGCCGCCTGAGCTTCGGTTCCATCTCTCCACCACCCCACGGAAGGGCGGACGCTTCGGCGCCGCCCTTTCGTCGTTCTGGACGCGGTACCCTTCGGCCCATGATGTCGCGCCTCCTCGTCTGCCTGTCGATCTTCGCCGTCGCCTGCGGCTCGAACGAGTCGGACGCGCCGCCCACACCGCCGCCCGCCGAGCCATCCGTCGAGCCAGCCGCCCAGACGGCCGCGCAGGGAACGGCCGAGCAGGGAACGGCCGCGCAGGGAACGGAGGCGCCGGAAACGACCCCAGCCGCCGAAGGCGCGTCGACGCCCGCGATCGGCGCGCTCGTGCGGCGCGGCCGGGTGCACTTCCGGGAGCGGCGCTTCGCGGAGGCGGCGGCGGAGTTCGACCGCGCGCTGGCCCGCAACCCCGGCGACGGAGCGCTCTCGTGCGAGACGGGCTGGGCCTTCCACCACGCGGGCGACGACGACAAGGCGCGCCGGCTGCTCCAGCACGGGACCCGGCTGCTCGCGTCACGGAGCGATCAGACCCGCGCCTACGGGGCGTGCCTCTACAACCTGGGCCGCATGGCCGAAGACGCGGGGCAGGCCGACGCCGCGGCGCGCCTCTACGGCAGCTCGCTGCGCGCGCGGCCCAACCGGGTCGTGCAGCAGCGCCTCGACGCGCTCGAGGTGGAGGCCTCCGCCGAGCGACCTCTGTACGGCACGGTCGAAGACGCGATCGAGACGAGCGAGGGGCTCGACGGCGTCGACCCGCGCGATCTCGAGGCCTACTACATCCAGGATCTCGAGTCGGTCACGGCGGAGCTCCCGGCGCGCGCGCCCGTGCTCGAGGTGGCGACCGTCTCGTACGGCGACGGCGGCGCGTGGCGCTGTCGCTACTGGCGGCTGACGGCCCGGGTGGAGGCGGGCTGGGTCACCCCGGTGGAGCTGGGCGACGCGTGCGGGGCGACGGAGTCCGACGGCTACGACGACGGGTCGTTCACGGTCCGGTCGATGGCGTGGATCGAGGGCGCGCCCTCCCCCACCGTCGCGGTGCACGTCGTCAACTCGTATCAGCGCTGCGAGTACGGCGAGGAGGACGGCGACGAGGACACGTGCACGTCATCCTCCGACGAGGCGCTCCGCGTGTACCGCTACGGCGGACGCGCGCTCGAGCCGCTCTTCGAGCTGCCCCTCGTCCACAGGGAGCGCGAGGACGACGACGTGACGAGCGCGTACGCCTCCGAGCACGAGCTGCTCCCGGACGGACAGATCCTCGTGCGCGCCACCGAGGGCTCTCCGCCGCCCTGGATGCTGGGCACGCACTCCGTGGACGAGCTGACCACGGCCGCGGAGCGTCACGCAGCTACGAGTCACTGAAACGCGTAAGGTTTTCCCCATGGAGGCCTTCCCGAACTGGGGAGGGTTGCTATCCTGGGAAGCGCGTGTCCGAGCCCTCCCTGGTGGGTGAGCTGATCACCCTCGCGCTCGTCTACGACGAGCCCTGGAACGTCCCCGTGCCCGCGCGGTACGCGGAGGGGATGGCGTACGCCGAGGCTCAGGACGTGTGGTCGAGCGGGGTGGAGCTCGAGCGCCGCCGCGTGCTCGAGCTGCTGTGGACGCCCCAGGGCGACGAAGGCGACCTCACACCGAAGCACCTCTACCGCTTGCTGCACGAGACGGTCGCGCGATCCGCTCGTCTCGAGGACGCGATGAAGCCGGTCTCGGAGCCGCTCGAGCGGATCATGCTCCTGGGTCGGCTCGAGGTGCTCTCACGGCTCTCGCGGCACCTCACGCACGTGGCCGCCCACGCGACGGAAGGTCACGCCGACCCGCAGCTCGTCGCGATCCCCTGAGGCTACGCAAGACCGAGCTGCGCAGCGATGGCGTCGGCCGGCATCGCGCCGCTGACGCGCGCAGCCTCCGACCCGCCGCGGAAGAGCACCATGGTCGGGATGCCGCGGATGCCGAAGCGGCCGGCGACGTCGGGCAGCGCCTCGGTGTCGACCTTGGCCACGACGACGCGTCCGGCGCGCTCGCTCGCGAGCCGCTCCAGCTCGGGCGCCACGGCGCGACACGGTCCGCACCAGGCGGCCCAGAAGTCGACGAGCACGGGCAGCGGCGAGTCGCGGATCAGCGCGTCGAAGTCTGCGCCGGACGACAGCGCCACGGGCGCCGCGAGCGGCAAGAGCGCGGTCTTGCACTTCGGGCAACGGGCGGCGCCGTCGAGGCGCGCTTCGGGGAGGCGGTTCTTGGCGCCGCAACCAGGGCACGGACGGATCATCACGCGAGCATCTATCCACGGACCCGCGTCTGGCGAGGGCTCTCGCCCCTTGCGCCCGACGTCGGTGTCCTTAGAAGCTCGGCGCGATGAAGACGATCACGCTGAACGATGGAAACGCGATGCCGGCCTTCGGGCTCGGGACCTGGAAGTCGAAGCCTGGCGAGGTGCGCGACGCGGTGGTGGAGGCGGTGAAGGCCGGCTACCGCCACATCGACTGCGCCTGGATCTACGGCAACGAGAGCGAGGTGGGCGACGCGCTCGTGACGCTCTTCGACGAGGGCGTGGTCACGCGCGAGGAGCTCTGGATCACCTCGAAGCTCTGGAACGACCGGCACCGCGCCGAGCACGTGGAGGGCGCGCTCCGCGAGACGCTCGCCAACCTGAAGCTCGAGCGCCTCGACCTCTACCTCATCCACTGGCCCGTGGTGTTGAAGCACGGCGTGGTCTTCCCGAAGGAGGCGAGCGATCTGCGCGGCCTCGACGAGGTGCCGCTCTCCGAGACGTGGGGCGCGATGGAGGGGCTCGTGGACGCGGGGCTGACGCGGTCGATCGGCGTGTCGAACTTCAGCGTGGAGAAGCTCCGCGCGACGGCCGACGGCGCGCGCATCCCGCCCGCGGTGAACCAGGTCGAGCTGCACCCCTATCTGCAGCAAGACGACCTGCTCGCCTTCGCGCGCGAGGCCGGCGTGGCGCTCACGGCCTACTCACCGCTGGGCTCGATGGATCGCGCGGACTCGATGAAGGCGGAGGACGAGCCCGTCCTGCTCGAGGACGAGACCGTCGGCGCGGTGGCCAGCAAGCACGGCGTCACCCCCGCGCAGGTGCTCATCGCCTGGGCCCTCGCGCGCGGCACCGCGGTGATCCCCAAGTCCGTCAACCCGGGTCGCATCCGGCAGAACCTCGCCGCGACCGAGATCGCCCTCGACGAGGAGGACCTCGCGCGCATCGCGGAGCTCGATCGACACCGCCGCTACGTCGACGGCTCGTTCTGGGCGAAGGAGGGCGGCCCCTACTCGCTCTCGAGCCTCTGGGACGAGTGACGCGAATGGATTGCGCCCTGGAGGCGCGCGCGTATCTGTGGGCGCAGCGAGATGACATCGATACGCGAACGGTTCGGCGCCGACCACGCCGCCCTCCAACGGTCACTCGACGCGCTCGGCAACGCGAGCGAGGGCGCCGACGCCTCGGAGCTCGTCCGCGTCTGGCGTGAGTTCGAGGCGGGCCTGCGCGCGCACCTCGAGGTGGAAGAGGCGGAGCTCTTTCCGCTCCTTCCGGACCGAGCCGAGAGAACCGCGCTCGAGCGCGACCACGAGCGCTTCCGAGAGCAGCTCGACGAGCTCGGCTTGCAGGTGGAGGTCCACGCGATCCGGAAGGAGAGCGTCGACGCGCTCTGTGAGGCGCTCCGCGCGCACGCGGCCCGGGAAGACGCCGTCCTCTATCGCGTCGCCGACGAGCGCGGGCTCACGGACGGGCCCTCCCTCCTCGACCGGCCGCACGTCCACTGAGGGGCGCGACGATCTGTCGCATGGACGCGGCGGGTCGCCGTGCCCAGATGAGCCGGGTGCGAACACCTCTCACGGCCCTCGTCCCCGCGCTGTTGGTCAGCCTGATCGCCGTGACCGCGACCGCGCAGCAGGGGGCTCCCTCGACGGACTGGGGAGCAGCGACGCGTGCGCGCCAGATCGAGAAGTCCACGCTCAGTCCCTTCTGCCCCGGCAAGACGCTCTATGACTGCCCCAGCCCCGCGGCAGCGGAGTGGCGGGCGGACATCCAGCGCTGGGTGCGCGAAGGCGCGAGCGCGACCGAGGTCCGCGCGCGTCTCCAGGCGCGACGACCGGACTTCGACCTGGAGGGCGCGACCGGCGCGGGCCCCATCGGTGCGTTGGTGGCCGCGTTCACGTTCGGAGCGCTGCTCCTGCTCGGCTGGCGGATGCGGCGAGCGCCCCGAGACGAGGCCACGGCGAGCGACGACGAGGCCACGGATGACGCGAGCGACGGGGAGCTGGAGCGAGCCCTCGACCGGGAGCTCGCGCGCTTCGACGAAGCCTGATAGACGGCCCGCATGCCGACTCGCTTCACCGCCCTCCTGGGCGTCGGTCTCTTCCTCGCCTCCGGGTGCGCCATCGACCCGATGGGGGACTGCACGAGTCGCTGCGAGACGCGTCGCACGAGCCGCTGCATGGGCTTCCGCGGCGAAGAGGACTGCGCCGCGATCTGCGCGGACGCGCAAGGCGAGTACGACAGGAGCCGAGACGCGGCCCTGGAGATCGAGTGCGAGGTGGAGTTCGACGCGAGCTACGCGTGCGAGGCCAGCGTCGCGGCGTGCAGCCCGAGCGGAGCCACGTGCGCCTCCGAGCGCGCGGCCTACGGGGAGTGCCTGCGCACGGTGTGCGAGCGGCTGCCCGAGCGCGAAGAGTGCCTCGAGCCGTGACCCTCACATGATGTAGAAGCCCTGGCTCGCGAGCGGCGCGGGCACGTCCTCTTCGCCGAGGAGCTGCGCGAGGTTGATGTGGATGGTGCGCGCGATCGCGGTGACCGAGGTGTCGGTCGGGCGGTTGGCGAACGGGTCCTGCATGTGGCTCGCGGTCTTCTCCAGGAGGAAGAACGGGACCGAGATCGAGGTCGTGATCGCGATCTGCCAGAAGCCCTCGACCTCGGCGAGCGCGATCGAGAGCGCGGTGATGAAGAGGTAGATGAAGGCGTGCAGGAACGCGCGGTACGTCCTCGGGAAGACCGTGCCGCGGATGCGCTCCGCCTTGCCCATCGAGTCCGTCAGCCGGGTCAGCGTGTCGTCGAGCGCGATGCGCTGGTAGTCGGTGAGCTGCCCGGCGTCGGCGAGCGCCGTGACGTCGCGCGCGTGCAGCTGCAGCAGGAAGAGCGGTTTGTTGGCGTGGCCCGAGGTCTGTTGGATCTCGTCCTCGTCGAGCAGCTCGGCCGCGCCCACCTTCCAGTCGAGTCCGCGCAGGCTCTGGCCCAGCGCGTAGCACCACGCGATCTGGCGGCGGCCGAGGGTGCGCACCGTGTCCGGGTGCTGGCCGCCGAAGCTCAGCAGCTGGCGCACGAAGGTGCGTGAGTCGTTGACGATGGCGCCCCAGACCTTCCGGGCCTCCCACCAGCGGTCGTAGCTCTGGTTGAGCTTGAACGACAAGAGGAGCGAGATGGCGGTGCCGAGGAAGGCCGGGATCGCCGTCGGGATGGTCGGCAGGATCGCGCGCTGATAGTGGATCGCGAGCTCGACGAGGGTGCAGATGAGCAGCACGAAGACGAGGTCACGGCGGACCTTCTTCAACACGTACCGAAGGGGGATGCGGGTCTCGAGGAGCATCGAGCGGCACGCTACACGCTCGGCCCGGAGGCGGTCGAGCGGTAGCGCGTCGCCTCGGCCGCGAGGCCTCAGCTACAGGTGGAGCTGGAGAGGCTGCACTCGAACGAGAGGCAGTCCGCCGGCTCGTTGCAGGCCGCGCCGGAAGGGCGGGGCGCGGCGCACGCGCCGGGGAGGCGGAAGCCGTCGGCGTCCTGGCCGTTGACGTCGTCGCAGTAGAGGCCCTCGTCGCACGCTTGCAGGTCCTCGCACTCCGCGTCGAGCGGGAGCTGGAGGACGCACGCGCCGCGGAGCTCCGGGCGCTCGAACTCGACGCGGAAGTCGACCCCCGGCTGGTCGCACCACATGCCGTCGTCGCAGTCGTGGTCGTAGTGGCAGCCGCCCGCATGGACCGGGGCGCAGACGTCCTCGACGCACTCGAGCCCCGACGCGCAGCGCTCGTTCACGCAGGCCTCGCCCTCCCCCGGCGCCTCGCGACAGACGCCCTCGGAACCGCCCTCGGAACCGCCCTCGGAACCGAAGGTCGCCGTGCAGACGCTGTCCGGCACCTGGCACTCGATGTCCGCCTCACACGCGCCGCCGGGCGCGACGAGCGGGGTGACGAAGGGGCTCGCCTCGCAGAGGGGGTGGGCGCTCGGCGGGTCGTGCACGAAGCGCTCGCAGGGCAGCGCCTCCATGTAGTCGGCGCACGCGGTGGCGCTCTCGAGGTCGACCGCGAGGCGCCCCGCGTCGATGCTGCGGCCGAGCTGCCGGCAGATCGCGCCGACGAACATGTCCTGCTGCGTCACACAAGACGCCTGGTCGTCGTGACCGAAGAAGGTCTGGTCCTGCGCGAGCCGCTCCGGGGTCGCACATGCGTACAGCCGTTCACAGTACAGGTCGGGCTGGAAGCAGAGCTCCTCGAAGGCGCGACCTTCGGAGGCGTCGCCCCGGGGCGGGGCCGCGTCGGTCCCGGAATCCCCCGTCTGCGAGGGCGATCCGCCGCACGCGACGAGGAGCACGAGAGCACCGAGAACCGGAAGAAAGCTTGGCACATGACGGCACATGGGAGTGTTCTCCTGAAAGAGGTGAGCCGGCCATCGCATCCGGCGTGCCACGCGACCCGAGTGCCCGTTCGATGGAGGTCGTTCATGCTGTCGCCATGGCCAGCCGATTCCTCGTCGACCGTGTGCAGCGCGCCACGGACCGGCCCATCACCCGGCCGCTCTCCGAGCAGCTGGAATCATCGCTTCTCCTCGGCGGCGATCCCGAGCGCCCGGTGGTGGATCACGGCGCGACGCACCCGCTCCTCGGCGCCGTGCACCGCGCGTTCGCGGAGCACCGCCCGCTCGTGCTCACCCCCGACGTCGTCTGGCTGACGATCGCGCACGGGGTCGCGCGCCACGTGCATCTGAACGCGGAGACGCTGCGACGCCGCCTGGTGCGACACGACGGGAGAGAGCGGATCACGCTCGAGGTGTCGGAGCTGCCGGACTCCGGGGCCGACTGGGGCGAGGTCGTCGAGGCGTTCCGGGACGCGCTCGCGGACCGGATCGGGGACGGCCCGGCCCGGCTCTTCGAGTGCGACTTCAGCACCTCGACCGAGGTCGAGCGCCTGGCAGGACGCGTCGTGCTGATGGACGCCTACACGCCGTTCTACGACTACCAGCTGGAGTGCATCTGCGGCATCCCGTGGGTCCGGCTCGAGGGGACGGTCGAGGACTGGCGCCGGATCCGCGAGCGCGTCGACGTGCTGGCGGAGCTGGACCTCGAGACCTGGGCCCGCTCGCTCCGCCCCATCTGCGATGAGCTGGTGAAGGCCGCCGAGGGCGCGCCGACGCTCTCGTTTTGGCGCCGCCTCTACAAGCCGGTGGACGCGTACGGCGGCGACGTCGTGACGGGGTGGATCGCCAGGCTCTATCCGTACGTCATCGCCGAGGGCGCGGCGAGCCGTCCGAACCCCCTGCTCGCGCTCCCCATCGACGAGCCCTCCGGGCACTCGGACGGGTGGTACTCGGGGCCCGGCGTGCGCACGCACGACATCCCGGCCGAGGCGTCCCGCGCGCGCATCCGCGTCGTCGACCACCCCCGCGGCGAGGTGCGCGACGTCTCCCTCGAGGCGGGCGTCATGGCCGTGGGGCTGGAGGAGGACGGTGCGCTGGCGCCGCTCTGCGCCTGGGTCCTGCGCGCGGATCCGGCCCTCTCGATGCTGGACGTCATCGCGCGGATCCGGGAGGAGCACGTGGCGGTCGAGCTCACGCCCGAGGACGCCACCAGCGCGCTCTTCGGGAACGCGGAGCTGGTCGCGCTGCGCACCGAGCTGGCGGAGGCGCGCCTCTTCGACGGCCGCTGGCGCCTCCGGGGACGGACCGGGGAGGAGTCCATCGACCTCGCCGCGAAACGAGCCGACCCGGGGTTGCTCGACCGCTTCTGGCGCCTGCTCGGTCGTGGTCGGAACGAGCTCATCCATTTGCGGCAGGGGGCGGGGCCGAGCCTGGTGCTCGACCGCGTGCTCGATCTCGACGACGGCACCTACGTCGCCGTCTGGTCGACCCCCGGCGCCCGCCCGCTGCTGGTCCGCGGTCGAGCCGAGGCGCTCGAGCCGACGGATCCGGGCGGGCGCCGCCGGACGACCCAGCGAATGGACTAGCTGCGCGTGGTGGGCACGTCGCTCGCCGAGCTGCTCTGGACGGCGATGGAGGGCGGCGGGTCCGACGCGCTGCCGGACCTCGGGCCGCTCTCGGAGAGCCTGCCGGCGTGGGCCCGGCCGATGGGGTGACCGGGTCGAGATCCACCGCGCCCCTGCGACCATTCACCGCATGTCCTGTCGCGCGGAAGCTGCCATGCTCCCCGCGTCTGGAGGAACACATGCGTGACTTGGGATGCCTTCTGGTCGGTTTGGCGCTGGTGAGCGGATGTGACGAGGCCGATCCGCGCCCCCTCGGCCCGGACGACGCGGCCGCGATGACGCTCTGCGAGGGATTCGCGGAGACGCCGATGGAGCTCACCGCCGCCCTGAGCGAGGACGACGCCGCGAGCGTCGTCATCGAGCGCGAGGGCCTCTACCGCGTGACCTTGCCCGCGGGCGCCGAGAGCTACGCGATGCTCCGCACGGACACGATGCACGCGACGATGGCCATCGGCGCGGCGCCGGCCGGCATCCTGCACAACCTCTCGGTCGGGCTCCCCGGCGCGACCCGGTCCGCGGTGTGCCCCGCGGTGGTGGTGGACGAGCACCGCGTGCACATCCACGCTCCGGACGACTACCTGCTGACGTTCTCGAGCGAGGGTGAGCGGACGGCGCTGGTCTACGTGACCATGGCCGAGGTGGGCCACCCCGACGGCGACGGTGGCATGCATCACGACCACGACGGCGGCGTGCACCACGACCACGACGGCGGCATGCACCATGACCACGACGGCGGGGCGCACCACGAGCCCGACGGGGGCGCGCACCACGACGACGACGGCGGCATGCACCACCACTGAGCAGCCGGGCGCGCCCGGTGCTGAGACGGTGTGTCGTCGGTTCAGCGCTACGGCGCGGAGGCGCTGGCTCTCCAGGTTGCCCGCGCGATGGTGAGGGGATAGCTCCTCCGTGGCGAGCCACAGGGACCCCAGCCCCCACGTGGGGGCCCCTCCCCGGCCCCGCGCGTACCGTATTCCGCGAGCTCCTCCCGCACGCAGCCCCCGATCGACACCCCCCGCAGCGCCACCCGCAGCGCCTGCTCGGCCGTCGTCTCGGCCCCCACGTGGGGGCGCGCTTGGTCACCAGCCGCCGCGCCTCCTTCTCCTTGAAGCTGAGCGCTCTCAGCATCTGGAACACCTCGGCCAGAACGCGCGCCTTCTTCGGCTCCACTCTCGGCGAGCCGTAGGCGGACCCATCTGGGTGCTCGAACACGAAGCCCTCGGACCAGGTGCCGCGGATGACGATCTTTCCTCCGTGCACGATCCCGTGATGGGTCGAGCAGAGCAGGATGAGCCGCTCGGGATCGTGGCTGCCGCCCTGGGACTTGGGGTCGCAGTGGTGCACGTCGCAGCTCGTGTTCTTGCAGCCGGGCACCGCGCAGACGCCGCCGTGCCGGCGCACCACCGCACGGCGCACTGCGGGCGGGATCACCTGGCTCGCCCGTTCGTAGCCAGCCGAGATGTCGACGCGCCCGATGACCTGCGCGTCGCACTCGGCCATCTCCACCACCTCTGGCCCCACCGGAACCTGCTCGCCGTTCGCGTCCTGCGTGGCGGCCTTGCAGCACTCGCAGACCGTCAGCGCGATCTGGTGCCGACTCCGTGTCTCGTCCGCCCCGCCGCCGCCCGAGAGCGCGCTCGACGCGAGCAGCTCGATGAACGCGTCGTCGTCCAGGTGCGTGCCGCCGCTCTCCTTGCGCAGCACGTCGCGCGCTTGCCGCAGCAGCGCGTACGCGGAAGGCGACAGGTTAAAGGTCACCCGCTTGCGCTCGAGCTCGGGCCGCGTCGGATCGCTCGGCCGGTCCCCGGGCGTCTTGCCCGACGTCATGCGCTCGATCTGTGACGCCGTCTTGCCGTCGGCGACCTCGAGCCACTCGGCCTCCGTCTCCGCGTCGGCCACCCGCGTCAGCTCGCGCACGGCGGAGTAGACGAGCTCGCCCGCCGCAAACGCGGCGCTGAGCTTCGGCAGCTCGTCGAGCCGCATCGCGACACGCACTCGCTCCTCGGTCCCCCGGCCCGAGCAGCCGAACCAGCGCTCGGCGTACTCGCGGAAGCTCGCGAAGCCGTAGAGGTCGTGGACCTTCAGGCGGAAGCCGCAGAGGAACCACTGGCAGAGCTCGAAGTCGCTCGCCGCGCGCAGGCGCCCGAGCTTC
>JAVJQK010000062.1 GCA_040218145.1 Sandaracinaceae bacterium
TGGAGGCCACCACCGCCACCGACTGCGACGACATGACCGCCGCCACCTTCCCCGGCGCCCCGGAGACACCCGACGACGGAGTCGACCAGGACTGCAACGGCGCCGACACGATCACGTGCTTCGACGACGCCGACATGGACGGCTTCGGCACCGACACGGGGACCACCACCCTCGCCGACGAAGGCTCCTGCGACACCGAAGAGATGGAGTCGTCCGAGTCGACCGACTGCGACGACATGGCCGCCGCCACCTTCACCGGCGCCTCGGAGACCCCCGACGACGGAGTCGATCAGGACTGCAGCGGCGCCGACACGATCACGTGCTTCGTCGACGCGGACATGGACGGCTTCGGCACCGACGAGGGGACCACCACCCTCGCCGCCGACGGCTCCTGCGACGCCGAAGACATGGAGTCCTCCGACTCGACCGACTGCGACGACACCGCCGCGACCACCTTCCCGGGCGCGACCGATCCCCCCGACGACGGAGTCGACCAGGACTGCAGCGGCGACGACGCGGTCACCTGCTTCGTCGACGCCGACATGGACGGCTTCGGCACCGACGAGGGCACCACGACGGTCGCCGACGATGGATCGTGCGACGTGGAGGACATGGAGTCCTCCGACTCGACCGACTGTGACGACACCTCGGACACCGTCTTCCCGTCGGCCCCGGAGCTGCCCGGCGACGGCGTCGACCAGGACTGCGATGGGATGGACCTCCCCCTCGACGCCGGGCTGGCGGGAGACGGCGGCGTCGCGGCCTCGGACGGGGGAGACGGGGGCAGCGGTACGCCTGGCGTCTCCGGCGGCGCGTGCAGCTGCCGGGTCGGCGCGAGCTCGACCCCTCGCACCTCGCTGGGTTGGCTGCTCTTCGCCGCGGCCCTCGTCGCGGGCCGGCTTCGGCGCCGGCGAGCCAGCGCTCGCTGAGCGCTCGCGGCTCGTTCAGGCCGCTTCGATCAGCTCGACGCTCAGCCCGAGGTAGAGCGCCCGCTGCACCTGCTCGGCGTCCAGCCCGCTCTGCGCGTACTCGCGCGCGATGATCCCGGCGAGCGTCGCCCGCCCATCGACCGTGTCGATCACGCGCTCCCACTCGCCCGGCAGCCGGTAGCTCGCGAGGGTGGCGGGCGGCGCGGGGTTCTTGCGGAGCACCCGGCGCTGCACGGGGGTGAGCGCCGCCTTGACGTCCTTCGCGTCCGTCTGCATCGCCGCGTCGCGGAGCAGCTCGTGCTCGCCCTGCGGCAGCGGGAAGGTCTCCTCGTCGCACTGCTCGCCGCGCACGTATGCCCACTGCCCCGAGGTCCATCGGAAGGCCTCGAGGTAGCGGCTGCGCACCTGATCGGCGACCGCGCGGTAGAGCTCCATCGGGCGCAGGATGCCGAGGCCCACGAGCGCGTCGCCGAGCCGGCCGTCGTACTTGGGCAGCATCGCGAGCGCCATCTCCAGCTCCATGCGGAGGATGGTGCCCTGGGCCACGAGGTACTCGCCGAGCAGCTCGGCCTCGACGTTGGACGCGACGAAGTCGGGCCGTCCGTCGACGTAGTAGATGCGCTTTTGGCGCTCTCCGTCCCAGAGGTGCAGGACGCCCGTCTCGCGCCGCGAGGTGAGCTGGTGCGCCTGGCCGAGGAGGCGGCCGCCGTAGAGCACGCCGCGCCGGTTGGCTCCTCGCGGCGGGCCGCTCGGGCCCCACTGCAGCGCCTTGCTGCCGAGGTAGCGGCGCAGCTCCGGCATCCGCCCCGCGCTCTCGAAGTCGCCGGTGTCCTTGCGGACCTTCGTCCCGGGCTTCAGCGCGCCGGTGACGATTCGCCGCACCATCTCGCTGAAGGGGATGGGCCCCTCGCGCTCCCCGGTCGGGTGGCGCAGCTCGTAGGTCGTCGGCGGGTCGAGGGCGAGCCGGTCGAGCAGGGCCTTGGTGTTGTTCGGCGCCGACGCCTCCTCGTCGTCGATCTCGACCAGGAAGGTCGGCCGCGCGCCCGCCTCCTGCGCCTCGGCGTCGTGCTCCGACTTGGGCACCAGCTCGAGCCGCTCCATGAGCCGGGCGAGCTCCTGCGGACCACGCCCCAGCTCTCCGCGGCGCGCGAGCACCTCGCGGAGCGCGTAGGAGAGCTGCCGCGCGGTGGGGCGCTTCTCCGGGTCGCGCTCGAAGCACCACTGGAGCAAGCGCGTCACGTCCTTCGGGATGTGCCCGCCCGCGCGGCGCAGCACGGTGAGATCCACGTTGCGGATCTGGAGGAGGACGTCGAGGTCGGCCCCGGTCCCGAAGAGCGGCTCGGCGACGAGCATCTCGGCGAGCACGACGCCGAGGGTGAAGACGTCGCTCTTGGCGTCGACCTCGTCGCCGACGACCTGCTCTGGAGACATGTAACCGAGCTTGCCTCGGATGTGCCCGTCGTCGGTGCGCTGCGCGGTGGTGCGGCAGCGCGCGATGCCGAAGTCGGTGAGCTTCGCGTGGCCCTGCCGGTCGAGCAGCAGGTTCGCCGGGCTCACGTCCCGGTGCACGATGTTGAGCGGGTGACCGCTCTCGTCGCGGAGGGTGTGCGCGTAGGCGAGCGCGGCGGCCGCCTCGTGCGCGACGTGGAGCGCGGCGCCGAGCGGCACCGTCTCGCGGTGGCTGGCCACGGTGCGGAGCAGGCGACCGACGGTCGTGCCCTCCACCATCTCCATCGCCATGAAGAGGCTGCCGCCGTGCTCGCCGAAGTCGAAGACCTGCACGATGCCGGGGTGCGCGAGCCGCGCGGCGAGGCGCGCCTCGTCGATGAACATGCCGACGAACTCCGGGTCCCGCGCGTGCTGCGGCAGGATGCGCTTGAGCGCGACCCGCTTCTGGAAGCCGTGCGGCCCCTCTCGGTGCGCGACGAAGACCTCGGCCATCCCACCCGCGGCGAGGCGCTTTTCGATTCGGTAGGGGCCGAGGGAGTTGCGGTTCATGAGCTTCGGGGCGGTGGGCGGCCTGGGGACGGCGAGCGCACGTCCCCCGCGGTCGGACGGGGGCCCGTTAATCATAGCCTCCGTTCCGCCGTATGGAAATGACGGTCCTCGCCGGCGTGGGCGCCCTCCCTCCCCTCTTGGGTTACCGCGCCTTCGGGGACCGCCTCGTTTTCCAACGGCGGTCGAGAACTCCCGCAGCGCGGCCCGACCCGTGTATCATCGCCGTGCCCACCTCCGGACGTCGACCAGGAGATCGTTTCCCCCGATGGCTACGGCACGCTCGACATCGAGAAGCAGCAAAGACACCTACCTGGGCCGCGTCGTCGCGGGCCGGTACCGCCTCGAGGCGCTCCTCGGCGAAGGCGGCATGGGGGTCGTCTACCGCGCGCGGCACGTCCTGATCGACAGGGTCGTCGCGCTCAAGCTCATCCGCCCCGACCTGCGCGGAGAGACGCACCTGCGGGCGTGGATGCTGCGCGAGGCGCGCGCCGCCAACCGCGTCGATCACGCCCACATCGTCGAGATCCACGACGTCGGCGAGACCGAGGAGGGGGAGCTGTACCTGGTGATGGAGTACCTCACCGGGACGTCCCTCTCGAGTGAGATCGCCAAGGGGCAGATGCCCATCACGCGGGCGGTCGACATCCTCGAGCAGATGACGGCCGCGCTCTCTCGCGCCCACGACCTCGGCGTCGTGCACCGCGATCTGAAGAGCGACAACATCATGCTGACCACGCGCGGCGGCCGGCGCGACTTCGTGAAGATCCTCGACTTCGGCCTCGCGGCGCTCGCGCGCGACCCGCGCCTCGCTCCGAAGGGCGCCGTCTTCGGCACCCCGGAGTACATGTCGCCCGAGCAGGCGCGCGGAGACGACGCGGTCCCCACGAGCGATCTCTACGCGCTCGGCATCCTCTTCTTCGAGATGACGACGGGCCAGCTGCCCTTCCGATCGAGCGATCGCGACACGCTGCTCGAGATGCAGCGCTCGAGCCCGTCGCCGCGCCCGGTCACGCTCCGGCAGGATCTGCCCGACACGGCGGAGCGCATCATCCTGCGCCTGCTGGAGAAGGACCCGCGCCGCCGCTTCCGGGACGGCCATCACCTCTCCGAGCAGCTGAAGGCGCTCCAGCGCACGCTTCCGTCGACCACCTGGGAGGTGCAGCAGCAGGCCGAGCCGCCCGCCGCCGCGCCGCCGCCGCCGCCCGCGCCCACCCCGGGCGTGGTCGAGTGGAGCCGCCGCGCCGCGTACTTCGCGCGCATGGTCGCCCGCGCCTACCCGAACGGCCGCGCACCGGCCGACGTGCAGCAGGCCGCGGACCAGATGTGGGAGACGGCGGCGCGCGCGAGCCGACTCGAGGGCGAGCTGGCGAGCCACCAGAAGAAGCTCGAGGCGATCGAGCGCCGGGGCCGCGCGCTCCGCGCCGAGATCGGCCGGAAGGTCGAGGAGCTCGCCGAGGAGGAGTCCCGCACGCTGCGCGACGCGGCGGCCGAGCGAGAGCGGGTGTCCTCTCTCCAGCAGCGGCTGGGCGAGGCGAACCAGCGCTGGGAGGCCGCCCATCAGCGCGCCATCCAGGCCGCGGCCGGGAGCGACGGCCAGACCATGCGCGCCGCCTTCGAAGAGGTCGGCGGCATGCGCTCACGCGCGCAGACCCTGCAGGAGATCATCCAGGAGAACCAGCAGCGCGTGCAGACCAAGGAGAACGCGGCGGCCGATCTGCGCCGGCAGATCGACGAGCTCCGCGCGCAGCTCCAGCGCTACAGCGACGCGCTCGAGAACGATCTCAGCGCGGGCCGCGAGCGCATCGCCACGCGGGTGCGCGAGGCGCTCGGCTACGAGAAGACCTTCGCGCAAGCGTCCGAGGTCCTCATGACGCACCTGGCGGATCGCCCCGAGTGCTCCGAGCTCATCGAGGAGCTGCGCACCGAGGAGGCGCGGTTCAACCGCCGCGCCGAGCAGAGCCAGGTCGCGCCAGCGGCGCCGCCCGAGCGACTCATCAAGGCCTGAACCGCTCGCGGATCACTCCGCGGGCGGCGACGACTCGTAGACCGCGCGCTCGGGCAGCTCGAGCTGCAGCTCGAGATCGAAGGTCTTCTCGAAGAGCTCCGACTTGCGGCGCGCGGTCCAGACCTCGAGCGCCAGGTCTCCCGCGCCCTTCGGCAGCAGCACGACCCGGTCGTCGGAGAGCCGCACGTCGAGCTGTCGCACCTTGGAGCGATGGCCCCGGTCGAGCGCGTCCGCGACCCGCAGCACGGAGGCCAGCTTGCGCACCCGTGAGCGGTCCGCGGGGGTGAGCTTCTTGAAGAGCGCGTGCTTGGTGGAGGGCATCGCGCGGCGGTGGTAGCGCGCGACGCAGGCCACGACCTTCCGCTGCTCCTCGCTGAGGCCCATCAGGTCCGTGTTCTCGATGACGTACTGCGTGTGCTTGTGATGCGCGGCGGAGCTGATGAAGTCCCCCACGTCGTGGAGGATCGCGGCCACGCGCAGCAGCTGGCGATCGCTCGGGCCGAGCTGATGCACCGAGGGCAGGTTGTCGAAGAGCACGCACGCGAGCCGGTCGACCTGCGTCGCGTGAGGCTCGTCGAAGTGATAGCGGCGCCCGAGGTGGATCGCGGCGCGCGCCATCGTGTGCTCGTCGACGCTGTAGTCCCAGACCCGGAAGTGCTTGTCGACGAGCTCCGCGACGATGCCTTCCTTGAGCCCGACGCCCGGCGCGATGATCTCCTCGGTGCGCGCGAGATCCGCCACGCGGAGGATCACGTAGAGCGCGGGCACGATCACGTCGGCCCGATCCGAGCGGAGGTCATACGCGGCTTGCCGCTCGGCGGGCGTGAGCTTGGCCATGCGCGGCAGGAGCGCGCGGGCGAGCCGGATGTCGATCGCCGGCTCGTCTCGCCCCGCCACCGGGCAGAGCTTCGCGATCGCGTCGAAGTTGCCGCCCGTGCCCGCGACGAAGTCGTAGCGTCGGCGCCGGAACTGCTCCTCGGCCGGATCGATCAGCCGGTCGATGTACTCCGTCAGCAGGTGCTCCTGCTCGGGCGACACGGGCCCGTCCGGCGTGAGGAACGACTCGAGCAGCCGCACCGTCCCGATCTCGAGCGACGTCGAGTAGCGCACCTCGTCGTGGTGCACCTCGGACAGCTCGAGCGATCCGCCGCCGAGGTCGACGAGCAGCGAGCGATACCCACCGAGCGTGAGCTTCTGCTCCACCGCGAGCTTCACCAGCCGCGCCTCCTCGGTGCCGCTGATCGCCTCGAGGCGGATCCCCGCCTCCTTCTCGGCGCGCTCGAGCAGCTCGTCCGAGTTGACCGCGTCGCGCGCCGACGCCGTCACCACCGCGCGCATCCCCGCGATCTCGCGCGTGGCCAGCTCCTTCTTGAAGCTCTTGAGCCCGTCGATGCACGCGTCGATGGCCGCCTGGTCCAGCCGCCCCGTGAGGAACACGCCGTGGCCCATGCGGACCGGTACACGGAACGAGTCGACCTTGCGCACCGTCTTCGCGTCGTCGGCCTCGACGATCAGGAGGCGAGACGCGTTCGACCCGATGTCGATGGAAGCGAAGGTGGGCATCGGGCAGGGAATATAGCGCCATCACGCGTTTGCCCGCCTCCCGCGTGACGTCGATCACGAGCGAAGTCCTGAATACGAGGCGTTTTGTCGCGCGTGGGGGGCGCTTGCACGGCTCTCAGCGCGATCCGCTGACCCCGCCCAGGCTGATGTCGCGCCGTCTGCGCAGGAACGCGCGCACCGAGTCGGGCACGCGCGCGTGCGTCGACGCGAGACCAGGCAGCCCGAGGACCTGGACCGTCGACTCGATGGCGTAGCTCGTGAGCCCGTCGGTCCACGCGTAGGGTACGCCGAGCTGAAGGTGCACATCGGACCGCCAGGCGCCGTTCAGGAACCGCGGAACGACGCCCTGCACCCCGACGGCGTCTGCGAGCCGCATCCACTCTGACGGATCGCTGCCGCTGGCCTCCAGGGCGGCGCGGTAGCGCTCGCGGAGCCCCGCCTCCGCCGCCGCGAGGTCGATGGGCAGCCCCTCCGCGCTGACGCTCACGCGGCTCGCGTCCCGCAAATCGAGCCAGAAAATGCTCCGCCCTCCCGACCCATGGGCCCCGCCGCAGTGACCGTAAGCGCGCCTCTCGACGATCAGGAAGGGCCCGAGCGACGCGTGGACGAGGAGCTCGTCCGTCGCCCACTGCGCGCCCTCGTGGACGACGTCGAGCAAGACCTCTCGCCGATCGCCGCGCAGGGCGACCAGGCGACGGAGCGACAGCGGCGGGAGCGGCTCGCGGCACGGCCCCAGCTGGCAACAAACCGCCTGGACCTCGACCGTCTCCACGCGAACCTCGATCAGCGCGCCCTGGATGAAGACATGGACCCCGCGAAGCCAGCGGCCGTGACCACCGGGTGAGCGAAGGTACGTGCGCGGCCCGCGCGGCCCATGCACCCAGAACGCCGAAGTCGCGGACGTTGGCTGGGCGCTCGCGACCGTCGCCGAGAGGAAGGAAGCGAGCAGCAGCGGCGCCAGCGCGCGGAGCACGCCCGCCGGACACCTGCCGGCGTCCTCGTCATTCCCGGCTCGCTTGACCCGTGGCGTGAATCGTGAAAAGTCACGCGACTCCTCTCCTGGCCGAGTGGCGGAATGGCAGACGCGGCGGATTCAAAATCCGCTTTCCGAAAGGGAGTGCCGGTTCGAGTCCGGCCTCGGCTACTTCACCGATACCATTCGAGTTTCCGCGGGACGCAGCCCCGCCACCTACGTTCCCTGATACACCCCCTGCCCCCGTATCTGCCCCCGCTACGTCGGGGGGCGGTTCGGGGGCCGCGGAAACGAGGGTTGCCCTCAGCTCCGGTATCGCTTCGTCGAGCGGCGCCAGGTCTCCGAGGCCGAGCTCGTCGAAGAGGCGGGCCGCACGGCGGTAGCGGTTGATCATCATGCTCGACTTGTGGCCGGTCCGGTCGGCCACCCACGTCTCCGTGCGCCCGTTCGCGAGCGCGACGGTGATCATCGTCGCGCGCAGGTCGTGGACGCGCATCGGGACGCGGGCGGCGCTGCTCTCGAAGAGCTCGGGCCGAGTCACGCCGGCCGCCTCGAGGTCGCGCCGCAGCCGCGCCGCCGCGCGCGTGTCCTCGCCGACTGGTAGCCCGGCCTCGTCGTGGAACACGAGGTCGCCGTCCGCAGGGTCACCGCGGAGCCGCCGCCAGGCTGCAAGCGCGCTCGTGACGGCCGGATCGAGCGCCCAGCTACGGGGGTAGTCGGTCTTGTTCTCGTCGAGGCGGAGGGCGCCGCGTTCGAGGTCCAGGTCGGACCACGTGAGACGCTGTACCTCGCTCGAGCGCATGCCCTCGCGGGCGGTGAAGCCGTAGAAGACCCGGTGCTCGAGCGGCACCGCAGGGCATGCGAGCAGCTGGCGGTCCTCGTCCGGGTAGAGATAGGTCAGCGCCTTCCGCTTGCCGGGCGGCGGAACGAACCCCGGGGGCAGCGGGCTCCGCTCGATGATCTGCGCCGGGTAGGCCGCGAGCTTGAGCAGGCGCGAGAGCACCTGGGCGACATGCCGGCGCGTCGACTGGGAGAGCCGACCGGGAAGCTCCGCCATGACCCGGTGCGCGTGGTCGACGGTGACCTCCGCGAGCGGGACCGTGCCCATCATCGGGTAGACGTACTTCTCGAGCCGCTCGCGGTCGTCGCACGCGCTCTTCTTCAGCTTCACGTGATCCGGGTAGCGGGCGTGCAGCTGCCCGCTCGTCCACCGCTCGCCGAACTCCTCCACGGTCAGGCGCGCGTCCGCATTGGCCATCCGTGCGGCCCCGTTGCACAGCCGGGCACCAGCCTCGAGCACGTCCTCGAGCGCGCGGCCGTCGCGGGTGGCGGCCCGCTCGAGGAGGCGCGGCGCCACCTCCTCGTGCCCTGCCGCGCGAAGCTGCGCGGCGAGCTCGGAGAGGACCTGGGCGCGCTCGTGCGCCTTCGCCGCGTCGCCCTCCTCGCACGTCACCAGCGCGAGCTCGGTGCGCTGACCGGAGGCGACGGTCACGCGTGCGAACCACGTGCCCCGGCGGAGGCGGACGGAGCCCTTGGGTGCGCGAGGCATCCCTCTACCCTACCCGACGCCGGCGCTCCGGCAGGGCGCCGACTTCCTGCAGGACCCGGTCAGCGCCGTCGAGGGCCTCCTCCTCTGCCGCGGCGGGCTGGACGGCCTGCCGCTTCTTGAGCGCGCGCAGGTACGCCAGCATCGGCTCTCGCTCGACGAGACGCAGCTTCCCCACCTCGGCCACCGGAGGCGCGTCGTGACGCCGCAGGAGTTCGAGGAACCGGCGACGCGGGAGCCCGAGGAGCTCCTCGCAGTTCGCCTGACTGAAGAACTCCGCTCGCGCACCTCCGGCGAGCAGGGTGGGCGGCAGCACGACTCGCAGCTCGAGGTCCTCGGTCATCGCTCGAACCCTCCGAAGAGCGACTGCTGGGGCACGGCGATCCGGGCGCTCCGGGCCTCCTCCTTCTGGGCTGCCCGTACGCCCTCGGGCGTGGGATCGAGCACATCGACGCCGCTCAGGTCGGTGCCCCAGATGAACCACGCGTAGGCGGCGGAGTCCTGCCCTTCGCCGTCGAAGCTCGGCCGGTCGGGCAGGACGCGGACTGCGACGTCGCTTCCCATGCCCCGCCAGAACGGCACTCGCTCCGCGCTCGAGAGGAAGCTGATCCGCAGCAGCATGACCACGACGCGCGCGAGCTCCATGGCGCGACGGATGATGGACTCGGCCACCGAGAAGGGCGGGTTTCCGAGCGCGACGTCGAACTCGCCCGTCGGATGCAGCGCCGCCTCGAGGAGCGCGGCCGCGACCGGGTCGACGCTCCACGGGTCCCACGACCGGAAGTCCACCCCCTCGAAGTGGTGGGCGAGGCGCGTGCGCGGGTCGAGCGCGTCGCGGCGGAGCTCGACCCCGGTGCAGCTCGGCAGCACGTCGGCGCTCCTGAGCCCTGGCCAGCTGTCCAGCGCTCGCACGATGGCGCCGTCGCCGACGGTGGGCTCGAGCACCTGGACGTCGTCGCCGGCGAACACGCCGAGCTCCTCCGCGCAGTCGTCGAGCAGCCGGTGAACCGCCCAGGCCGGCGTCGGGAAGTAGTCGAGCGGGATCGCCTCGCCCCGCCGGCGGCCCTTGGCGCTCACGCGACCCGCTCCCCGGGCGGATCCACGACGTCGGCGAACTGCCTCAGCGCGTCGCCGAACTGGCGACGGCGTGACTGTCCCATGTTGTCGAAGGCCTCCGGCTTCGACCCGCCGGTCAGGTAGTAGAAGACCGCCATCAGCACGACCGCTTCGCGCCCTCTACACATCGTCTGCACCTCGTAGATGCCGTCGAAGGTGCCGGGCTCGAGCTGCGCGTACTCCCCGTCGATTCCGAAGTCGACCAGGAACAGCCGCTCGCTCTCCGCGAATTCCTTCTGCTTCGCTGTCCTGCGCTTCATCGGCCGCCCTCGACGCTGCCGAGCGCGGCGCGGGCTTGCGCCAGCTCGTCGGTGTGCGACCGCGCCGTCGCGTCCTTCGAGGTGCTCATCCACACCCAGCACGGGGCGCGCGCCGCGATCGAGGCCGGGGTGGAGGGGGTCGCCGTCGAGGCCATCGCTCGAGCGCTCGCCATCTGGCGCGAGCTGCAGGCGGTGGTCGACGGGATCGAAGTCCGCAACGCGCGCACCGCCGGAGGTGAGGCGTGAGCATCAGCGAGCAGGAGCTCCGCACGGCCGAGGCCGTCGCGCGCATCGCCGGCGCCGTGGCGCCCGACCTCTTCCGGTGGATCGCCGAGCTGTTCCGGCAGGGGCACACCGAGGAGGATGTCCTCGAGATCGTGAACATCCAGTCCCGGCGCGAGCGCTACGAGCGGGAGCGGGCCGAGGACATGGCCGCGCTCGACGCGAAGCACGCTGGCGACGAGGACGAGGGGTAGGCTCCGATGCGGCGCACCGCGATCGACCTCTACGACGGCCCGACGACGATCGGGATCGACGTCTCGGCGCACCAGGGGCGCATCGACTGGGCGCGCGTGGCCCGGTCCGAGGCCGTCTTCCACGGTGCTCGCCTCGGTCGCGTACGCTACGCGGTCATCCGGGCCGCAGACGGCATCCAGACGCGCCGCGACAGCCGCCCCGACCCGATGGCTGTCCGGAACCTCACCGAGGCGGCGGAGGCCGGGATCGAGCACCTGGCCGTCTACCTCTACCTCCGCGCCTACCACTCCGCGGTCGAGCAGCTCGAGCTCGTGCTCGACGTCGTCGGCACCGCGGGCGTCCCGGTCGGCTGGCTGGGGATCGACGTCGAGGGCCGTCCCGACGACCCGACCACGCCGGACACCGACGAGTCGCACGGCGCCTGGTACGTGCCGGACGGGGTGGAGGGCCCCGTGTCCACCGCGGAGGTGCTCGCCGACGTCCTCGAGGTCGCTCGCGGGGCCCGCCGCGCTGGCCTGCGGCCGGTCGTCTACACCGGGCAGAGCTGGCACTGGCACGTCGCCCAGCGTGGCCTCGCTCCGCCCGCGCGCGAACTCGGCGATCTCTGGGTGCCATGGTACGGGCGAGCCGCCGCCCCCCGGCTCCCGGTCGGGCCAGCGGGGCAGCCCGCGCCGTGGGGGACGTGGACGCTCTGGCAGTTCGCCGGGAGCTCGGCGCACCCCGGGCGCGTTGCGGGAATCGACGGCGCCGTCGACCTCAACCGCTTCCGCGGCGACGTTGACGAGCTCGCGCGCTGGTGGGCCGGGGAGCGAGCGTCAGAGCGGCCGCCGTCGCGCGTGCTTGAGCAGAGCGTCGACGAGGTGCTCGAGATCGCCGCCAGGCTCAAGGCGGCCCACCCGGAGGTGGCGCGGCGCCTGGTCGAGGCGGTGTCGAAGGGGTAGCTTCGCGTGCATGACGCTGCCTCATGATTGGACACCGCCCTACGCCGCCTCGCAGGTCTGCGCGCGCTGCGGGCTGAATCGCACCAGGTCCGGGTCCGGATGGGACTACGAAGACTGGGAGGATCTGGAAATGTTGGAGTCCGACTCCTTCGCAGAGTTGGAGAACTGCACCGTCGATCTCACCCTCAGGCCGGAGGTTCGACCCGGGTACAGGTACTGGCTACACGGTTCGGAGTGGGAGGTCACCCATCGTTTCAAGAACCGTCATGGCGACGAGGGCGTGCGGAGCGTCCTCGTGAACGACCCGCAACATCTCTGGGGTATCGGGGAGGACGACGTCGTCGAGCAACACTCCCTCGGTGAGGTGTAGGGGCGGCGCGTGCAGGCGCGGTTGCGTGCCTCCTGCACCCGGACCATCCTGGTCCCGTGGCCGACACACGACAGCAAACGCCAATGCCCCCTGGGGGCCGGGACGACGCCTCCCCCCTGACCCGCGGGACGGCATCGCCCGAGGTGCGGGATCGACGGTTGCGGTTTCAGCAGGCTCTCCGCGAGCGACTCAGCCATCCGCATCGCCC
Source organism: Sandaracinaceae bacterium (assembly GCA_040218145.1). GTDB lineage: Bacteria > Myxococcota_A > Polyangia > Polyangiales > Sandaracinaceae > JAVJQK01. The sequence continues at coordinate 12,387 of JAVJQK010000062.1, forward strand.
TTGAGCAGCCGCGCGCGGAGCGCGAGCCACTCCTCCTCGAGGGCGGCCACGAGCTCGTCATCCCCCGACGCACGGGCGCGCTCCACCGCCCTGCTCAGCAGGTACAGGCGATCCCAGCTGTTACCCTCGTCGGGTTCCGTGTCGCGAACTCCCAACGGCGAGACCATAGCAGCTCAGCACCGGCCGGTCCGGTGCACGGCCGGTGCGCAAGAAACGGACACCTCTGTGGTGCACATCACAGCCAGCGCGCAGAAGACGGACGTAGCGTGGCCTGGCTGGCCGGACCCCGGGCGGCGTAGCCCCCCCCTCGTGGCCCGGTCCGGCCAGCACTCACGGGGTCGGGCCAGCGCCCTCGTCCGCGAGCCGGGCGAGCACCTGGGCGTGGCAGCGCTCCGTGCGCGTCCGCTGACCAAGCCGGGTGCAGTAGCAGCCGAGTACGCGCCCGCGAAGCTCCGGCAGCCTGGCCATCAGGTCCGGCCGCGACCGCAGGTGCGCCTCGTAGTCGCCGAGCGGATCGTCGGACTCGGTGACGGTGAAGCGACTGAGCGCCGCCCTCCCTCGGGGCACGAAGGGGTTGCCCCAGATCGTGCCGCGGCCGACGTAGACTTCGACGGCGCCGGCGTCGTCCCGGACGTGCCCAACGCGCGTCTCGGGCCACAGCGTGGACTGCGCATCACTCATCGTCGTCTCGCAGCGCGGTGAACCGCCTTCCAGAACGCCTCCCAGAAGGCGTCGGTGTAGGCACAGGTTGGGCACACGTGCGCGTTTGGCGCTTCAGTTCCGTGTGGGGACTTGCAGAAGCGGTACGCGCTCGGAGGTGAGTAGAAATCGCTCATGCGGCCATCTACCCAGCCCGTCGCCGCCCACGCGGCGCCGTCTTCGCTCCCGCGGTCAGCGGCCTTCGCGGTCTCGCTACCGTCACCCATCTTGGCCTCCTCGTCCTCGGTCCCGTCTCGAGCGCAGCTCGACCACCTCGGCCGCGTCGCCCTCGACGTGCTCGAGGAGGCGGCCGAGCGCCTCGTGTGCAACCCTGGCGGCGGCCAGGTCGCCGGCGCGCGCCGCCGCCGCGATCGACAAACACAGTTCCTCAACCATGCGACCTCTCGGGGTTTGTGGCGTCTCCCGACGTAGCGGGGGCAGGCCCCCTTGTAGCGGGGGCAGCGAGGGGTCACCGGGGCGAACCGTGTCATCGGACCCCCGGTTTTCCCCCATGATCTCGCGAGAATCGCCCCGGACGCTCGCGTCAGACGGCTTCAAAATCCGCTTTCCGAAAGGGAGTGCCGGTTCGAGTCCGGCCTCGGCTACTACGAGGAGATGACGCGCTTCTCGCCGCATCTCCTCTGGGCGATCTTCTCTTGTCGACGCGCCGGGGACGCGCTGGCGAACGAAGCCAGGGGGGCCGTGAGCGCGACGGAGCTTCTCCGCCACTGGACACTTCGACCTACCCGGTCCAACGACGAGCAGGTACCCTCGCCCTCGTCAGGGGGTCGAAGGGTGCAGAGCGCGAACGGCAATGACACGTGACGGCGCTGCGGCCGATGGAGCTCGGCGGCGTCGCGCCCGCCGACGCCACCGCGACCGTCCAGCTCGAGGTCGGAGCCTCTACCGGGAGCGCCTCGATGTCCGTCCCGATCCCCCTCACCGCGGGGCGCGACGGCCATGGGCCCACGCTGTCGCTGAGCTACGGCGGTCACGACCCGCTGTCACCGCTTCCGCATGGGTGGTCGCTCACCGGTCTCCCGTCGGTCGAGCTCGATACGCGCCGGGGTCTGCCTCGCTACGACGGCACGGACACGCATCGGTTCGCCGGGGCCGAGCTCGTCCCGCTGGACGAGCCGGAGAGGACGACGGCGTGGACGGAGGGGACCTACGACGTGCGGGTCTTCCGGCCGCGGATGGAGACGGCGGCCGCGCGCATCGAACGCTGGACGGAGCGCGGGTCTCGGCGCGTGCACTGGCGGGCGCGCACGCCCGACGGCGGCGTGATGGTCTTCGGGCGAAGCGACGAGGCCCGGCTGGCCGACGGCGAGCGCGTGTACCGGTGGCTGCTCGAGGCGAGCTTCGATCGGCTCGGGAACGCGATGTGGGTGCGCTATCGCGGCGAGGACGACGCGAGCGTCGATCCGCTCGGGCTCGACGCGACCCGCTTCGCGAGCGCCATCGCCAACCGCTACGTCGATCGCATTCTCTACGGCAACGCCGCGCCGCTCGCCGTGCACGACGCGCTCGCCCCCGCCCGCTGGCACTTCGAGGCGGTGCTCGACTACGGCGACTACGACGCGGAGCCGACCCCCGCGCGGTCCTGGCCGGTGCGCCCTGACGTCGGAATGACGGGGCGCCCCGGGTTCGAGGTGCGAACGCGTCGCCTCTGCCGCCGCGTCATGATGTTCCACCGCTTCGAGGCCGAGCTCGGCGCAGCGTTCACGCTCGTGGGTGCGCTCGAGCTGCGCGTGCGCGAGGCCCCCGAGGGATCGGAGCTGCAGGCGGTGAGATACGTCGGCCACAGAGACCGCGAGCGGGTCGAGACGCCCTGGGCCGAGGTCGCTTATACGACGCGCACAGGCGACGACGCCTTCGAGGCGCGCGATCGCGACGCGCTTCGGTGACCGCGTCGACCCGGCGGCGCTCACGTCGCTCGGGTTCGTGCTGGACGGCGGCGTTGCTTACGCCCCGTCGCCCGTGCTCGACTACTACGGGCCCGCGCGGTTCCGGCGCCTCCGCCGCGCGACCGCGGCGGACGGCAGCACGCGGCGGTCGACTCCCGACGACACCAACCTGGTGCTCGCGTTGGTCATCGACGAGGTGGGCAACGAGGCGCACGCGGAGATCGACTATCACTTCGTCGCGCCCTGGAGGGTCACCGACCCGAACGGGACCGTCGAGGCGGTACAGCGCGACGCGCTGGGCGTGATCCGACGGCGCACGCGTTACGGGACCACCCTCGACCGCGACGGCGCGGACGTGCCGCACGGCTTCGGGCCCATTGCCCGGAGCGCCCCACCCTCGCTCGCGGCCGCGCTCGCCGATCCGCTGACTGCGCTCGCCGACCAGGGCGCGCTCCACGCCTACGCGTTCGGGTCGGCGCCCGGCCAGCCGCTCACCACGCTCGGGATCATCGCGGAGCAGCTCGTCCATCGCGGGCCCGATCCCGGCGAGGCGCCAGCGCGCGCGCAGGTGGTCGTGACGTTCCACGACGGATTTGGCCAGGCGCTCCAGGAGCGCATGCGGGTCGAGGATGGAGACGCGTGGGGTGAGCGCGACGGCGCGTGGGTCGAGGCGCCGAGCGCGGATCGCTGGCGGGTGTCGGGCTACGTCGAGCGCGACGCGAAGCTCCGCCCTGTCGCGGCGTACGAGCCCTTCTTCGTCGACGGGGCGCGCTACGACGCGGCGCCCGAGCGGCGGCGGGTCGGCGTGGCGAGCGTCACGACGTACGACGCGCTGGACCGCCCCGTGCGCGAGGCGCACCCGAACGAGACCTTCGCCGACACGCGCTTCACGCCGTGGGCGCGCACGCGGCGCGATCCCAACGACACGGCGGAGGAGGCGACGGCGTATCGCGCCGCGCGCGCGGGGCTCGACGCCACCGAGCCCGAGCGGCTCGCGCTGGAGCAGGCGCTGGCCACCGCGGGGACGCCGGTGACGGTGCATTACGACGCGCTCGGGCACGAGGTCGCGGTCTCCGAGGTCATCGAGGGCGGGCGCGTGCTGGAGGAGCACGCCGACCTCGACATTCGAGGGCTGTCGGAGCGCACGACCGACCGCCGCGGCCGGACGGCGTCGACCCGCGCGTTCGATCGGCTCGGGCGCGCGCTCTTCGAGTGGTCCATGGACGCGGGCGAGACGCGCGTGCTCCATGACGCGCTCGGGCGCGAGGTGCGCTCGTGGCGCTCGCCGGTCGAGGTCGGCGGCGACGAGGCCGAGCACCGCCGCGCGTACGACGCGGCGGGCCGGCTTCGCGCGGTGCGGCTGATCGAAGGCGCGACCGAGGTGGTCGTCGAGCGCTATCACTACCGGCACGCCAGCTCCGAGGCGGCGCGCCGAAACCAGATCGGCCGCCTGGTCTCCGTCGAGGACGGCGCCGGCCAGCTCACGTTCGCGCGGTACGGCGCGTTCGGGGAGACGCTCGAGAGCGCGCGGACGCTCACGCAGGAGCCGGGGCTGGAGCCCGACTGGAGCGGCGAGGTGGCGCTCGAGACGCGGGCGCACAGGAGCGTGCGCGCGCACGACGCGCTCGGCCGCGAGGTCCGCGTGGCGCTGCCTGATGGATCGGTCCGAGAGACGCGCCACCTCCGTAGTGGTCCTGTATCACAACGGTCACTGACGACGCCGGACGGCGTGCGCCGCCCGATCCTGCGAGACGCGCGCTACAACACGCGCGGGCAACCCGAGCGCGTCGAACTCGGCAACGGCGTCGTGATTGCGTCGAGCTACGACCCCGAGACGTTCCGGCTGCGGCAGCGGACCGCCGCGGCGGAGGGCGAGGCGCCGCTCCAGGATCTGCGCCACACCTACGACCCGGTCGGCAACCTCGTCCACCTCGACGACCGCGCGCAGCGGCCAGGCGCCGAGCGCGTGATCCGGGGGCTCACCGTGGGTGCGCACCGCACCTTCCGCTACGACGCGCGGTACCAGCTCGTCGGTGCGACGGGGCGCGTCCACCGCGCGCTCATCGGCGGCGACTACCGAGGCGACGCTCCGCCGCCCGGGAGCTTCCGCGGCAGCAAGCGCGCGGCGCTCAATGACGGCCACGAGGTGAGTCGCTACGCGCGCGAGTACGCCTACGACGACGCGGGCGTCCTCGAGGGCTGGACACACCGGCCGGACTGGGCCCAGCGCGGTGACCGGCTCAGCGTCGAGAAGTGGGTGGATCCTGACAGCCACCGCTCGATCCCCCGCTACGACGTCAACGGCTTGCCCGAGTCGGACCCGGGAGGGCACTTCGACGCGCGCGGACAGCTCACGTGGCTCGCCACAGTGCGGCGAATGGAGTGGTCCGCGCGCGAGAAGCTGCGCCGCGTAGTGCTCATCGAGCGGGGCGCGGGTGAGCTCCCCGACGACGAGCGCTACGACTACGCCGCCGACGGCACCCGCGTGCGCAAGGTCCGCCGCCGCCGCGTCGCGCAGGAGACCGAGACCGTCGAGACCGTGTACCTCGACGGCTGCGAGCTGCGACGCGTGGCGAGGTCCTCCGAGCGAATCGTGCGCTGGACCGCGCACGTGGAGGACGGGGGCCAGCGCATCGCGAGCGTCTACCACTGGGAGCTCGACCGGCTCGGCACCGAGACCGACGACCCGGCCGCCGTACGGACGCACTACCTCCTGTCGGATCAGGTCGGCAGCGTGTCGCTCGAGGTCGGCGCGCGCCGCGAGTACCTCTCCTACGAGGAGCACTTCCCGTTCGGCCGCACCGCCTTCGTCGCCGGCGATGTGGTGCGAGAGGTGGCGATGCGCACGCTGCGTTTCGCGCAAAAGAACCAGGACGACGCGACCGGGTTCTACTGCTTCCAGCACCGCTACTACGCGCCCTTCATCGGCAACTGGGTCAGTCCCGATCCGGCGGGCGAGGTCGACGGCCCCAACCGATACGCGTACGCGCGGAACAACCCCGTCAACTTCGTCGATCCCGATGGCCTACAGTCCGTGCTCGCTGTCGGGCCGCCCATCGAAGACGAGGGCGAGGCGATCGACTACTACAACCGCACCTTCGCGCGCTTCCTCATGCGCGTGATCACTGACCTCGAGCCGGTCGAAGGTGAGTCGGGCCAGTGGCGGATCCCCGAGGGGGGGCACCGGCAGATGAGCTCCGCCGAGTGGGAGAGTCAGCTCGGGAGCTCGCGCGTCACGGCGTTGACGCGCATCGAAGGCGGAGGGAGCGCGCTGCCTCCACCGGGCGCGACGACCGGAGCGCCGCCCGAGGCCCCGGCCGGCGGAGGCGGCGACGGCGGCGAGGGCGTCGGCTCTCTGGCGCCCGATCCCGAGGCGTTGGAGCGCGACCTCGCCGCGATCGCGGCGCTGGATGTCGGTGTCGATCCGCTCGCCGGGCTGCCCGGCGGCGGCGGCGAGGGAGAAGGAGACCCGCCGCAGATTGGCGGCCACGGCCGTGGCAACGGCGGCGGCGGTGGTGGCGACCCCAGTCGGGGGCCGGGCACCGGGCGCGCGGGGATCGGTACGGGAGCCGGTCGAGGGATCGGTGAGGAGGGGGACGCCGCGGGGCGTGGCCGCGGCTTCGGACTGGGCACCCACGGCGACCAAGCCGAGGGCGGGGTGGTTGGCGGCAGCGAGGCGGGGCGCGGTCGGCGCCCCGGCGGCTCCCCGAACGGGCGTGACCCTCGCCCGGGTGGCGGTGGGCGCGGCGGCGGTCATCCCGGGCAGCGTGTTCCCCCGCCCCCCGGGGCACGGGTTGGCGAGCGCGCCATCCCAGGGGCCGAGGTCGGCACGACCACCGGTACCGGCACGACTCCGCACGACACGAGCGGCTCCGACATCGGCGCCACGGGCGGGAGCGACGCCGGCAGCCACCTCGGGAGCGCCTCGGGCGGTGCGAACGGTGACCTCCTCTCGGGCGGCGAGGGGGGCGAGCACGAGGCCACCTTCGAGGACTCCGTCAACGCAATCGTCGGTATCGCGACCGGGGATTTCGCTGGCAACGATCCCGAAGACCCGAACGCCAACGAGAACGGCGTCACCGGCGGCGTGCTCGGGCTCTTCGACTTCGGCGAGGCGACCCCGTACGTCGCGGCCGGCGCGGCCATCTTCCTGCTCCTCTTCGGCCGCCTGGGCGCGGCGAAGCGCGCGGTGCGGGAGACGCTCGAACAGATCGGCGACGCCGTGGGTCGCTGGTTCCGCGGCGCGCGCGACTGGGTCGGCGACATTTTCGGACGAGCCCGGCGGTGGTTCAGCGGCACCGACGTACCCGACGTGCCCTCGCGAAGAGTTCCGAACCTTCCCCGCGATGGCGTGGAGCCGGCCAGCTGGGGTGGCGAGTTCATCGACGATGGAGTGCTCCCAGACACGGGGACACCGAGCCATGGACGCCGACTCGGATCCCTGCGAGCGACTGCGCCGAACGAGTGGCGGTCGGCTGCGGGGCTCGTGTACGGTCCGGAGCACCCCAACTCAAAATTCAGAAACCGCGTAGAGCACGTATTGAATCATGCGGAGGACATCCCCACACGTCCGGGCCCACACGGTCATGGCGTCTTCGATTCAGGCCGCCGCGGCGCCTTGGCGGACGTCGACGAAGCCTGGCAGCGCGCGCAGGACAGCGTGCCTGGGCTGCGTGTCACGCCCCAGGGCAACCGAACCGTCTACGATGTTCCGATGGAACGACGTGTGGGCTTCGTGGGCGGCAAACACGGGGCCAACACCGGGAACCCCGACGCCGGGTGGATTCGCATCGTGATCGGGGATCGAGGCGTGGTGACCGCGTTCCCAGTACGCGGACCCGGGTGACCGTCGTGATTTATGTAGAGGAAGTTTGTCGATCCTGTGGCACGGGCCCAATCGGCTTCTGGCGATGCTCCGGTGGTACGACCGTCGTGCTGATGTGCGACGAATGCGACGCCGTATATCCCGACCCTTCGAAAGTAGACTTGACAAGCGCCATTTTCCCGGAGTCAACTGCGGAGAGGCTCCCGACGACAGGCGAACCGTTGTTCGGGGACGATGCAGGGTGGGCGACGCGGGGGGAGGTCGACGCCGCGGGGTGGTCAGCGATCGTCGGGGGCGAGGTATAACTGGATCGGGGCTCCCACTTCGTACCTCATCGCAGGGAGGCGGCAGGGCAGGTGCTCCAGACAGTCCACTTGTCGTGCAATGAACCGGCGCTATCGCAGGCCAGGCGCGAAGTCGGCGAATGGAGTTCGTCTCGAGGTGGGTGTTCGTCATGGCCCTTCGGGCTACGGCTCCAAACCTCAGCGGCGCGTCGAGGCCGGGGGGTCCTGCCATGAGTGGCTGACCGATCGCGCGGGGCGGGATAGGCTCTAGGGGTGCAGGTCGGAGCGCTCGTCGACGGACGCTATCGCCTCGTGGAGGAGGCGGGGCGCGGTGGGATGGGCACGGTGTTCCGTGCGGTGGACGAGCGCGCGCACGAGCCGGTCGCCGTGAAGGTGCTGCGGCACGCGATGCCGCCGCAGGCGCAGGCGGAGAGCGCGGCGCGGTTCGCGCGGGAGGCCAAGACGCTGGCCTCGCTCGACCACCCGGCGGTGGTCCGCTACCGGGCGCACGGCTCGACCGAGGGTGTGGACTGGCTGGTCACGGAGTGGCTCGAGGGCCGCGATCTCCACGCGCGCTTGCGAGACGCGCCGCTGACCGTGGCCGAGACGCTGGAGGTCGGGCGGCGCGTGGCCGCGGTGCTCTCGTCGGCGCACGCGCGGGGGGTCGTCCATCGCGACATCAAGCCGGGCAACCTGTTCCTCGTCGACGACGACGTCACGAAGGTCCGCGTGCTGGACTTCGGCGTCGCGTTCAACCGGGAGATGGCCAGCGTGACGACCGCGGGATCGACCGTCGGCACGCCCGCGTACATGGCGCCCGAGCAGGCGCGCTCGGAGGGCGCGATCGAAGGCGCCGCCGATCTCTTCTCGCTGGGCTGCGTGCTCTGGGAGTGCCTCGCGGGCCGGCGCGCGTTCGAAGGGCAGAACGCGATCGGTGTGCTCGCGAAGGTGCTGCTCGAGGAGGTGCCCGACATCGCGACCATCGTCGACGGCGTGCCGGACGCGGTCGCGCAGTCGCTCGCGAGCGCGCTCGACAAGGACCCGAGGCGACGCCCGTCCCCGAGCCTGCTCGCCGAGCTCTTCGCGGACGTGCTCGCGACGATCCCCGAAGGCCAGGCGCGGCGGCCCGCGCCCATCCGCGCGTCGTCGCCGACCGGGCTGACCGACCGCGAGCAGCGCGTGGTCACCGTGGTGCTGGCCCGCGCGAGCACGGGCGCCGCCGCGGAGACGATGACGACCCACGAGCACGCGACCCGTGTGGCGCGCCTCGCGATGATGGCCGAGCGATACGGGGCGCGGGTCGAGGAGCTCGCCAACGGCACCGTCGCGGCGGTGTTGATGGAGGGCGCGGCCACCGACCTCGCGCGACGCGCGGCCCGGATCGCGCAGGCGCTCCGCGCGCTCTTCGAGGGCGCGCCGGTCGGGCTCGCCACCGGCCGCGCGGTGCTCGCCGATCGCCTGCCCGTCGGGGACGCGATCGACGCCGCGGCCGAGCAGCTCCAGTGCGCCCGGGAGCGCGGCGCGCGGGAGCGCGGCGCGCGGGGCGCCATCGCGCTCGACGAGACCACGGCCGGGCTCCTCGGCCGGCGCTTCGAGATCGGGGGCGACGCGGGAGGCCTGCTCTTGCTCGCCGAGCACGAGCGCGACGCGCCGCGACACCTGCTTGGGCGGCCCACGCGCTTCGTCGGACGCAAGCGCGAGCTCGCCCTGCTCGAGGCCGCCGTGGCCGAGGCGACCGAAGAGCACGTCTCGCGCGCGGCGCTCGTGTCGGCCGAGAGCGGGGTCGGAAAGACGCGGCTCCTCCGCGAGCTGCTCAAGCGGCTCGAGGCGAGCGAGGAACCGGTGGAGGTGTGGCTCACGCAGGGCGAGCTGGAGACGGCGGGCTCACCGCACGCGCTCGCGGCGGCGCTCATCCGCGACGCTGCGGCCATCAGCGGGGGCGACGCGCCGGACGTGGCCCGGACGAAGCTCCTCTCGCACGTGTCGCAGCGGATGGGCCCGTCGGAAGCGGAGCGCGTGACGACGTTCCTCGCCGAGCTCGTCGGCGCGCGATCGGACGCCAGCCCGTCCCCCCAGCTCGCGGCGGCGCGGCTCGACCCGCGGCTCATGGGCGATCAGATCCGGCGCGCGTTCGAGGACTTCGTCGACGCTGCGTGCGCCGACGGCGCGCTGGTGATCGCGGTCGACGACCTTCACTGGGGCGACAAGCCGAGCGTCGATCTGCTGGACCGGCTGCTCCGCAACCTCGCCGAGCGGCCGCTGGTGGTGCTGGGGCTCGCGCGCCCCGAGCTGAGCGAGCGGCTCGGCGAGCCGTGGCAGGAGCGCGGCTTGACCCGGGTTCACCTCACGGGGCTGCCTCCGCGCGCGGCGCGGCGCTTCGTGGTCGACATGCTCGAGAGCGTGGACGCGGCGCAGGTCGACGCGATGGTGGAGCGCGCGGACGGGCACGCGTTCACGCTGGAGGAGCTGGTCCGCGCCGAGGCGGAGGGCCGCGGCGGGGAGCTGCCACAGACCGTGCTGGCGATCGCGCAGGCCCGCCTCGGCGGCATCCCCAGCGCGGAGCGGCGCCTGCTACGCGCCGCGAGCGTGTTCGGCAAGACCTTCTGGCGCGGCGGCGTCGAGCAGCTGCTCGGACGGATCGGCACGGGGCCCGCGACGATCGATCACCTGGCCTCGCTGGAGCGACGCGAGCTGATCGAGGCGCGCCGCCCGTCTCGCTTCGCCGACGACGAGGAGTGGGTCTTCCGGCACGCCACGGTACGGGACGCCGCGTACGGGATGCTGACGCCCGAGGACCGCGAGCTGGGTCACCGCCTCGCGGGCGAGTGGCTCGAGCGCGCGGGGGAGAACGATCCCTTCCGGCTCGCCGATCACGCCGAGCGCGGACGGGTGCCCGAGGCGGCCGTGCGTCACAACCTCCGCGCGGCCGAGCAGGCGCTCCAGGGGGACGACCTCGAGATCGCGGAGCGCAGCGCCGAGCGGGGCATCGCGGCGGGGGCGGAGGGCGAGGCCCTGGGGCGGCTGCGGCTCGTGCTCGCCACCGCCGCGGGTTGGCGTGGGCGCACCGGGGACGCGCGCCGGCTCGCGCTCGCGGCGCGTGAGGCGCTGACCGCGGGGAGCGACGCGTGGGCCCGCGCGGTCGAGCGTGAGACCTCCGCCGCGCTGACCCTCGGGCTGCTCGACGTGATCGCCGAGGCGGAGACGCTGCTGTCGCGGTGCGCGCCCTCCCACATGACCACCCGCGTGCTCGCGCGCCTCGCGGTCGTGGCCTTCCAGGCGGGGCAGGCCGAGCGCGCGCGCGGGCTGCTCACGCGCGTCGAGGCGATCCCCGAGGCGCTCCGGGCGCCGCCCGACGTCGCGGCCGCGCTGCATCGGGCGAGGGCGTCGAGCGCCACGCGCCGCGGCGACGACGCGGAGTGCCTCGTGCACCTGCGCCTCGCGGCCGGGCTCCAGGAAGAGGCGGGCGCGCGGCGCGACGCGTGCATCGAGCGGACGAACGCGGCCGTGCTCGAGGCGCAGCTCGGGCTCTACGACGACGCCGAGGCGCACCTGCGGGCGGCGCTGGCCGAGGCGCGTCGCATGGGCCTCGCGATCGTGGTCGACGCGGCGCGCACCAACCTCGGCGACGTGCTGACGCACCTGGGGCGCGATCACGAGGCGCGGAGCGAGCTGGGCGCGGCCTTCGTGTCCCTCCACGGCCGGGGCGATCGCCGCTTCCTCGGCGCCGTGCACGCCTACCTCGCGCGCGCGCTCGTCGCGGGAGGCCAGCTCGGAGAGGCCGAGCGGCACGCGCGCCTCGCGGTCGAGCACCTGCGCGACTTCGCCCCCGTGCACCCCTTCTCCCTCGCCGTCCTGGCCGAGGTGCTGCTGGCGAGCGACCGACCGGCCGACGCGCTCGACGCCGCCGACCGCGCGATGGACGCGGTGCGGGCCGGCGCGCTCCTGGAGCAGGGCGCCAGCCTGGTCCGCTGGACCCACATCGCGTCCCTCGACGCGGTGGGCGACCCCGCCGCGGACGCCGCAGCCATCGAGGCGGCCGCGCTCATCCGGGAGCGCGCGTCCCGCATCCAGAACGCGGCCTGGCGCGAGAGCTTCCTCGAGCGCGTCCCCGAGCACGGAGCCACCCTGCGGCGGGCTGCGCTCGCCGCCCGCGCGGATGACCCTGGTTGACCCCTCCCCGACCCGACGACTAAGCCATGCCGGTGACCGACGAGTCGAAGCCCGGGCCGCGCGTCAGCGAGCCCCCCGCCCCCGCGACCACGCCGAAGGCGCTCTTCGCGGACCGCGTGGCGGTGGTGGTCAACGGTAACGCCAAGCGGGTGACGGACGACCTCGTCGACATCCTCGACCAGATCGTGCAGTCGGGCGATCTCTTCGTCTCGCGCTCCATCGAGGAGGGCGACGAGATCGCCCGCACCATCGTGCGCCGCGGCTACCCGACGGTGCTCACGGCGGGCGGCGACGGGACCTTCGTGCAGATGGTCACGAAGATCACGGCCGAGGCGGGCCGGAGGCGCGAGACCCCGCCGCGCTTCGGGCTGCTCAGGCTCGGGACCGGCAACGCGCTCGCCTGGGTGCTCGGGGCGCAGAACCCGCGACACCGCGGGGTGATCGCGGACCTCGGGCGCCTGCGCAAGGAAGGAGGCAGCCGCAAGCTGCGGCTCCTCGACGTGGAAGGGACGCTGACGCCGTTCGCCGGCCTGGGGATCGACGCGATCGCGCTCACCGACTACAACCTCACCAAGGAGGCGCTGTCGAAGAGCCGGCTGACCCGGCCGATCGCGTCCGGCGGCGCCGCCTACCTGATCGCGGTGGTGGGCAAGACGATGCCGCAGTATCTGCTGCGCCCGCACCCGGCGGTCACCATCGTCAACGAGGGCGAGCCGGTGGTGCGGCTCGGCCGCGACGGCGAGCCCGTGCAGGAGCTCGCGAAGGGCGAGGTGATCTACCGCGGGCCGAGCCGCATGGTGGCCATGGGCACCATCCCGTACTGGGGCTTCGGCGCGCGCATCTTCCCCTTCGCCGACGACCGCGAGGACCGCTTCTCGCTGCGCGTGGTCGACATCAACAGCTTCCAGGTCGCGTGGAACATCCGGGACATCTGGTCGGGCAGCTACCGCAGCGACACCCTGCACGACTTCCTCTGTGAGCGGATCTCGATCCGCTATGACGAGCCGATGCCGCTCCAGATCGGCGGCGACCCCGTGGGGCCGCGCTCGCGGGTCGAGGCGAGGCTGGCTCCCGAGCCGATCGAGGTCGTCGACTACTACGCGCCCCCGCCCGTGACGAGCCCCTGACCCGATCCATTCGTTGACCGGAGATCGACGGCTTCGATACCCTCGGGCCCGATCCTTCGATCGATACTGGAGGGGCATGGGCCGTACCACTGGACGCCGCCGCGCGGTTCTCTCGATGCTCGTCCTCGCCGGGCTGCTGCTCACGGTGGCCAGCGCCGCCATGGCGGTGGACGTGCGTGGGACGCTGCGCGTGCCCTCGGACTACGGCGGGGCGCCCGCCGAGGCCGAGGACGAGACGCGCCGCAACCGCTACTGGGAGGAGTGGAACGGCTTCCTCGATCCGCGCGATGCGAGCTTCGACGCCGCGCGCGAGCTCGCCGTGGTGCTCACCGGCGAGGGCGCGATGGCGGAGGAGCAGCCGGGGCACGAGGTCGCCAACGGCGCGCTGCGGCCAGCCACGATCGTGGAGCGGGCGGGAGCGACGCTGCGCATCCAGAACACCGACCCGATGTCCCACCAGCTGACGGCCGAGGGCCACCCGGAGTTCGGCCCGACGCCCACCTCGCCCGGTCTGACGCGCCAGCTCCTGGTCAGCGAGGCCGGGTCGTGGCCCGTCCGCGACGTGATCTACGGGCACGTCCGCGGGCACCTGCACGTCCTGCCGGACCTGGTGGCCCGAGCGCGGCTCGAAGGCGACGGCACCTTCCACTTCCGGAACGTCGCGCCGGGGACCTACACGCTGAAGGTCTTCCACGGGGAGCGGATGATCCACGAGCAGGCCGGGGTCGAGATCAACGACACGCGCGAGCTGACGCTCGAGCCCATCGCCATCTCGGCGGGGGGGAGCTGAGCGATGGTCCTCTCTCGCTTCTGGTACCTGGTCCTCACGGGCGCGGCGGTCTTCGCCTTCGCCACCGCGCTCCTCGCGGCGAGCCTCATCAACGAGCAGTGGGAGCGATCGGTCCGCAGTGACCTGATCCGCGACCGCTTCGAGGTCGAGGCCCTGCTCAAGCTCGACGCACGCTCTCGCCTCGACGCGATCGCGCCCATCGCGGCCAACTCCGACGTGCGGAGCGCGCTGAGGCGCGCGAGCGCGCGGCGCGACGGGCAGGACATCGACGAGGAGATCAGCGAGCCGCTGCAGCGAAAGCTCAACGAGCTCAACGGGCAGCTCGCGGGCATGCGGGGTGACCTGCTCTTCGCGGTCGACGCGGAGGGCTGGGTGGTCGCCGCCGTCGCGCCGGGCAACATGCCCGACGGCGCCGGCATCGGGCAATTCCCGCTCGTGCGGCGCGCGCTCGACGGCTACGTGCGCGACGACGTCTGGGTCTACAACGACAACGTCTACCGCATGGCCGCGCGCCCGGTGGTCGAGGGGGGCCAGTACGTCGGCGCCCTCGTGCACGGGAAGCGCTTCGACGACGAGCTGGCGGAGCTGCTCTCGACGCGCCTCGACGGGGCCTCGGTCGCCTTCTTCCGCGGATCGGAGATGTTCGCGGGCTACATGCCCTCCGGCGTCCAGGGCGCGCCACGTCGCGACGACATGGGCGGCGAGACCCTCGCGGGCGTACTCGAGAACGAGGCGCTAGAGAGCGGCGACCGCACCGATCCGATGCCGCTCGGGACGGGCGGCCTGGCCGTCTATTCGCTCACCACCGGCTCCGCCCGCTATGCGAACGTCGGCTACGCCGTCGCGCGCCCGATGCGCACCCTCGCGCAGCCGCTCGAGATCCTCGACCACGTCTCCGGCGACGCCTGGGCGGGCCTCCCGTGGATCCCGATGGCGGGCGGCGGTCTGTTCGCCTTCTTGATCGCGATGTTCCTCATCTGGCTCGAGCGTGACCGCCCGCTGTCGAAGCTGAACAAGCACGCGGCGGCGCTGAGCGCCTCACCGGAGAACCGCCTCACCATCACGGACTTCGGCGGCCGCTACCGCAAGATCGCGAACAACGTCAACGAGGCGCTCGACAAGGTGAACGAAGCCGGCGGCGGCGCGGGCCCTCGCCGGAAGGCCGCGAACCTCGACCAGATCCTCGGCCCGGCCCAGGGCGAGGAGGGCGCGGCCGCGAGCGGCTCTTTCTTCGGCTTCGCGCAGAACGGAGAGGCCCCCGCGCCCGACTTCCCGGACGTCCCCGCCGCGAGCCCCGGCGCCCCCGCGGGCATGCTCGGCGCGCCCCCTCCCCCGGCCAAGCCCGCGCCTCCCAAGCCGCCCGCAGGGGGCCCCGGCCGCCCGCCGCCCAAGCCCCCCGCGCCGCCGAAGCCTCCCTCCGCGCTCAAGCCCCCCGCGGCCAGCCCGGCCGTGGAAGAGGAGGACGACGCCACCCGCATCGAGAGCTCACCCGCCTCCTCCCGCAAGGCGCTCAAGTCCACCCTGCTGGGCGTCGCGCCCCCCTCCCTGGACGACGACGACGACGACGACGAAGGCGCGACCATGGTCGCCCGCGTCCCCAAGGAGCTCCTCGAGAAGAGCGCCGGCGGCGGCGAAGACGAGCAGTCCCACTTCCGCGAAGTCTTCGACCAGTTCGTCGCCATGAAGAAGAAGTGCGGCGAGCCCACCGCCGGCCTCACCTTCGACAAGTTCGCCGTCACCCTTCGCAAGAACCGAGATCAGATCGTGAGCCGCCACGCCGCGAGCCGCGTCCGCTTCACCGTCTACGAGAAGAACGGCAAAGCCGCGCTCAAGGCCACCCCCATCAAGGAGTGACCGCTCCCGCCCGGTGAGCCGCCGGAACGCGGCAACCCCGTGGTCGGCGAACCGAGCGACGCGACGAGAAGCGAGCGCAGCGACGCGCGGAGCGAGGAGCGAGCGCAGCGAAGCGACGGCGCGCGCAGCGAGGAGCGAGCGAAGCGATGCGACGAAGCGGGGAGCGAGCGCAGCGATGCGACGACGCGGGGAGCGAGGAGCGAGCGAAGCGATGCGACGACGCGGGGAGCGAGGAGCGAGCGAAGCGATGCGACGACGCGCGCAGCGAGGAGCGAGCGCAGCGAAGCGACGACGCGCGCAGCGAGGAGCGAGCGCAGCGAAGCGACGACGCGCGCAGCGAGGAGCGAGCGCAGCGAAGCGACGACGCGCGCAGCGAGGAGCGAGCGCAGCGAAGCGACG
>JAVJQK010000064.1 GCA_040218145.1 Sandaracinaceae bacterium
AGGAGGAGCGACGCTGAGTCGCGCGCCGAGGGCCGCGGCGAACGGTCAGAAACGCTGTGGCGAAGTACTGGGGCCTCGGCCCGCGAGCGTGATAGACCCCGGCGTGACCGGGTACGAGGCGCTGCGAGAGAAGGTCGACGCCTTCGCACGGGAGGTGACGGCCCGCCGCGAGGATGTGGTCTGCCGCGCTGGCTGCAGCGGGTGTTGCCACGCGCGCCTCTCCGTCTCGGACGTCGAGGCGGACGCGCTCCGCGCCGCCCTCTCGGAGCCCAGCCCCGAGGCGCGGGCGCGCCTCGAGGCGCAGCTCGAGCGGCCAGAAGACGACCCCCGCTGCGTGCTGCTGGGCGACGACGGCCGCTGCGCCGCCTACGCGGGCCGGCCGCTGGTGTGCCGAACCCAGGGCCTGCCCTTGCGCTACCCCGCCGGCACCGTCCCGGTCGAAGCGCTGCGAGCCTCGGCGGGCGGCGACGTGACGTGGTGCCCGCTCAACTTCGAGTCCGCGCCACCGGAGCCGGGCGACGTGCTCGACGCGGAGCGCGTCGACGTCATGCTCGCCCTGGTCAACCGGGAGCACACCTCGACACCCACGCGTCGCACGCCCATCGAGACGATCGTGCTTCAGTTGCTCCGGGGTGAAGGTAGCGATTGAAGCCGTCGCGCGGACCGTGCTTCAATCCCGCGCGGGAGCCGGCTCCCTTTCGACTCATGGAGACCAACGAAGCCACAGCGGAGAGGGCCGAGCACGCGCGCGTCGAGCGGCAGCTGCCGAGCGGCGCTCGACTCGCGGTCGAGGTGGACGGAGCGGACGCGCAGCGGCTCGCCGAGCGCGCGGTGGCCCTGGCCGAGCAAGCGGAGCCCTCGCCCGAGGCCAGCGACGACGAGGCGCAGAAGGCCTACGCGGGGATCGTCGGCGGCAGCCCCCCGATGACCGCGCTGTTCCGGATGCTCGAGCGCATCAAGAACAGCGACGCCACCGTGCTCGTCCTCGGCGAGAACGGGACCGGCAAGGAGCTGGTCGCGCGCGCCATCCACGCCCAGTCGCGACGCGCCAACAAGGCGTTCGTCGCCACCAACTGCAGCGCCTTCAACGACAACCTCCTCGAGAGCGAGCTCTTCGGGCACCGTCGCGGCTCGTTCACGGGCGCGGTGGCCGACAAGCCAGGCCTCTTCACGGTCGCGGACGGCGGCACGTTCTTCATGGACGAGGTCGGCGACATGTCGCCCGCGCTCCAGGTCAAGCTCCTGCGCGTCCTCCAGGAGGGCGTCTTCATGCCCGTGGGCGGCACCGAGACGAAGAAGGTCGACGTGCGCATCATCGCCGCGACGAACCGTGACCTGACGTCGATGGTCAAGCAGGGCTCGTTCCGCGAGGACCTCTACTACCGTCTGCACGTGGTCAGCCTGAAGGTCCCGCCGCTCCGGGAGCGGCGCAGCGACATCCCCCTCCTCATCGAGTACTTCCTCGGCGAGCTGGGCCAGCGCGACGGACTGAAGAAGGTCCTGACCCAGCGCGCGCTCGAGCAGCTCATGGGGCACGAGTGGCCCGGGAACGTGCGCGAGCTCGAGAACGAGATGGAGCGCCTCTGGGTGCTCAGCGGCGAGGACAAGGTCATCGACGACGACCTCCTCAGCCCGAGCATCAAGCAGAAGCGGCGCTTCGGTCCGGAGGGCACCGCCAAGAGCGCCGAGACGCCCGTGTCCGCCCCCGCGCCCGAGGCGCCCGGGACCACGCTGCCCGAGGCCGTCGAGGCGCTCGAGCGCCGCATGATCGCCGACGAGCTGCAGCGGAACAAAGGCAACAAGACGCGGACGGCGGAGGCGCTGGGCATCAGCCGGCGCAACCTCATCCGCAAGGTTCAGGGGTACGGATTGGAGGACGCGGGCAAGAGCGGTCGCTCGCGCGGGGGAGCGTGACATGTCCGGCGTCGTCCTGATCGCCGAAGGCGATCCATTCAACCTGCGCCTCCTCGAGGAGCTCTGCGAGGAAGCGGGCTTCGACGTGGTCACCGCCGACAGCGGCGAGACCGCGCTCAACGTCGTCGCGCGCCAGCGCCCCTCGCTCATCGTGCTCGACGCCGGCCTGCGCACCGAAGACGGCGCGGAGGTGCTCGAGGTGCTCCAGTCCGAGTCGGCCCTCGCGTCCATCCCGGTGCTCCTGACGACGAGCGCCGACGACGAGGAGGCCCGCAAGCGAGGCCTGGAGCTCGGCGCGTCGGACTTCGTCGCGCGCCCTTACCGCGTCTACGAGGTCGAGCAGCGCATCAAGAACCTGCTCCGGCTCGCGGCGGCCGAGCGCGCCGCCGAGCGCGCGCGAAGCTCGCTGGCCAGCGACCCCGCGCTCGACAAGGATCCCGTCACGCACGCAGGTGGGCCCGGGCAGCTGCGCATCAGCCTCGAGTACGAGGCCACGCGCGCGGTGCGGTATCGCCACGCGCTGACGTGCCTCGTGCTCCGGGTCCACAACTTCGACGCGATCGTGAAGTCGAGCGGCGAAGCCACCGGGCACGGCCTGCTGATGCAGCTCGCCAACGGGCTCCGCACCGCGATCCGCGCCATCGATCACCTCTTCCGCAGCGACACCGACGAGTTCACCCTGCTGCTCCCCGAGACCGACGCGAGCGAGGCGCGCGTGGTGGTCGATCGCCTGCGCGCGCAGGCGGCTGACGGCAGCCTGGTGGGCCCGGCCATCGAGCCGGTCCCCAAGCTCGGGCTCGGTCAGGCGTCGATCGTGCCGGACGGGGAGATCACCGACGGCGAGCGCCTCTGGCAGGCGGCCCGCAACGGCATCATCGTCCTCGGCCCCGAGCGCGCATAGGCGTCTCGGGGTCGGACATCACGGACAGGTTCGGCCCCAGGAGTCCAGGCGCGCCCGCACCTCGCCGATGGCGGGGTGATCCGGAACCAGCCGGCAGAAGCGCTGGTAGTCGCGCACGGCGAGGTCCCGCTGACCGGCCGCGTCGTAGCAGTCACCGCGCCGCCGGAGCGCGATGGCGGGCGCGCCACCTCGGATGGCGTCGTCGAGGATCTGCACGCAGCGCTGCGGCTCTCCGCCCCGCATCGCCGTCCTGGCCTGGCGCAGCGCGTCGGCCGGGCTCGAGGGAGGGGCCGGGACCTCTTCGGCGGGCGGCGTCTCGCGCTCCTGCGTCTCACGGAACCCAGGGAGGAAGTCCCCCACCGTGTTCCCCCCCGACGGCGGCGCGTCGGGCTCGGCCTCCGCCTCGGCCGGGCGCTCCCGCGATGCGCGACGCGAGCGGCGCGGAGCGGACCGGCGCGCCGCCGGCTCGGCCTCGACTTCTTCCTGCGCGGCGGGCGCCGCCGGGTCTCCTCCCTCGGGAGCGGGCGCGTCGTCGTCGTCGACCGGGGCGACCTCTCCTGCCGTGGAGGACGGCTCGGCCGGGACCACCGCCTCACTCGGCGCGATCTCCTCCGCCGGCGCCTCCACCGCGGGCTCCTCGTCGGCGGACTTCTCATAGAGATAGAGCCCCCCGATGACGAGGGCCGCGCTGAGCGCGCCCGCGAGGAGGGCGCCGAGCACGAGCAGCGTCCTTCCCCCCTTTTTCGGGATGGCGCTCGCGGGAATGGAGGCGCCGTCCCACGACGGCTGCGCGACGGGCCCCGACGGGATCGAGGCCCGCTGCGAGGCGTCCATCATCGCGGTGCGCGCGATCGGTCGAGCGGGTCGCGAGGGCTCGACCGTCAGCGACTCGACCTCGAACGGGGTCTCGCGGGTCGCCGGGACGGCGCGGCCCTCTTCGGGCGATCGCGTGGCGGGGATCTTCGGCTTCGCCGGCTGCGCAGCTCCGGCCCCGGACGGCGCCGGGCTGGGCGGAACGGGGGCGCCGGCCACCGCGCCCATCGCCGCCGTCACGCCATAGGCCAGCTCGCTCTGGTCCCGCGGCAACGGCGCCTGCCCCAGCCCCGAGAAGGTCCCGATGGGGAGCTTCGCCGCCTCGTCCGACGCCGGGGGTGGGTTGGTGATGGGCACCCCGGTGTCGGCCGCGCGGCTCGGGGGTCGCGCCGGGTCGACCAGCATGCCTCCGAACGCCTGCGTGGGGAGGCCACGGCGCTGCTCGGACCGGACCGCCGCGACGCCGCCGACCGCGTCGATGTACGCCTCGGCGAGCTGCATCGCGGTGTCGTAGCGAGCGGTGCGGGTGCGCGACATCGCGCGCATCACCACCGCCTCAACCCCCTCCGGCACGTCGGGCCGGGCGGACCGGAGCGGCACCACCTGCGCGTTCAGGATCGCGATGATGAGATCGGTCGGCGTCGAGGTCAGGAACGGAGGCCGACCCGCGAGCGCCTCGTAGAGGATCACCCCGAGCGCGTAGACGTCGACCCGACCGTCGATGTCCGGCTCGGCGCCCAGCTGCTCCGGGCTCATGTAGCGGGGCGTGCCGAGGATCTCCCCCGTCTGCGTAAGCTTCTCGCTGCCGTAGACCTTGGAGATGCCGAAGTCGAGGAGCTTGACCTGAACGCCGTGCTCAGTAGGACAGAGAAATATATTGTCCGGCTTGAGATCGCGATGCACGATGCCGCGGGAGTGCGCCGCGTGCAGACCCGCGCAGGTGCCAGCGACGATCGGGGCGAGCTCGGTCGGCTCGATCGTCCCGCGACGCATGCGCGTGCCGAGCGTCTCTCCCTCGAGCAGCTCCATCACGAGGAAGACCGCGCCGTCGTCCAGGAGCCCCCACGACTCGACGGAGACGATGGCCGGGTTGTCGAGCTCGCTCAGGACCTTGCCTTCGCGCTTGGTCCGCTCCACGGCCTCCGGCTTGGCGGCGATGTCGGCGTGCAGGACCTTCACCGCCACGCGTCGCAGCGGCGCACCACCCTCCCCGGACGACATGTCGTCGGCCGAGAACACCTCGGCCATGCCGCCCTCGCCCAGCTTCTGGTCGAGCCGATATCGCCCGGCGACGATCGTGCCCGACGCGAGCGCCCGCGCCGCGCGTCTGCGCGCTGCCCGGCTCACTCTTCCCCTTCAGGCACGCGTACGTCTCTCCGGAGCGCGACCCTCGAGATGGGGCGCGCGATCAGCTCGCAGCGTACTGGATGCCGACCTTCACGCACCAGACCGCGATGCTGACGAGCGACAGGGCGATGGCGATCTTCTCGGCGTGCAGACGGTCGAGGGTGTCGACCACGGGCAGCTTGCGGACCATGCCGAGCAGAGAGACCGGCACCATGGCCGCGGTGCAGAGGAAGAGCAGGATGCCGAACGGGTTGGCGTGGAAAGCGCCGAAGACCTCGAGCCGGATCATGTGGCTGAACGAGGTGGTCAGCCCGCAGCCGGGGCAGGGGTAGCCGGTGTAGACGAGGAAGCCGCACGGAGGCAGCCCGAGCTGCGTGTGGGTCCCGTGCCCCGCGATGGAGGGCGTCAGGGTGGCGGCGGTGATCAGCACCGCGAGGGGGCCGGCGAAGAGCACCGCCCACACGAGGAGCGACACCCAGCTGCCCTCACCGACCAGGTCGGCGCCGAACACCGAGCCTCGCGGCGGGGCTCCGGTCCGGGGAGGTGCGCCCGCGCTGGGAGCTAGCGCCGCGCTGTCGGCCACCGTCGAGGTCTCGTCCATCGAGAGAACTGAAACGCACGGGGTGGTCCCCGTCAAGCGGGCCTCGACGATGTGCTACCCCTTCGAGGAGATGCCCGCGACCCCTCTCCTCCGCCGCCTCGCCCGAAGCGCCCTCGCCGCCCCCTCCCCGCTGCGCCGCGGGCTCGCCGGCCCGGCGCCGCGCAATGACCGAGGCGTCCGGCTCGACCCGCAGCTGCACCTGATGCTCTCGCTCCTCGGGCGCGCCAACCGGCCGACCCTGGAGGAGCTCGGCGTCGACGAGGGCCGCGCGGAGATGCGGCAGCTGACGAAGCTCTCCGACGTGCCGCCCCGGGCCCTCCACCGCGTGGAGGACCGCTGGATCGCCGGACCGGCCGGGGAGATCCCCGTCCGCCTCTACACCGCCCGCCCCGGACGTCGCCCCGCCATCCTCTACTTCCACGGCGGCGGCTTCGTGATCGGGGACCTCGACACGCACGACGGGCTCTGCCGGCTGCTCGCCGATCGCGCCGACGCGCACGTCATCGCCGTCCACTACCGGCTCGCGCCCGAGAACGCCTTCCCCGCCGCGGTGGAAGATTGCGTCGCGGCCTTCCGGCACGTGCACGCCGACGCCGACGCGTTCGACGTCGATCCCGATCGGATCGCGGTCGCGGGCGACTCCGCGGGCGGCAACCTCTCCGCGGTCGTCTGTCAGCAGACCCGCGGCGGCCCCACGCCGGCCTTCCAGTGCCTGATCTACCCGGCCACGGAGATGACGCGCTCGCACACCTCTCACCGCACGTTCGCCGAGGGCTTCTATCTGACGACCCCGATGATCGACTACTTCCTCGCGAGCTACCTGACGACGCCCGAGGAGGAGACCGATCCGCGCGCCTCCCCGCTCGTCACGGCGGAGCTCACCGAGCTGCCCCCCGCGCACGTGGTCGTCGCAGGCTTCGACCCGCTGCGAGACGAAGGTGAGGCCTACGCGGAGGCCCTCATGGGCGCCGGCGTCCCGACCACGCTCGCCGACTACAGCAGCCTCATCCACGGCTTCGCGAACATGGGCGGCCTGATCGACGCCGCCCGCTGGGCGGTGGAAGACATCGCCGACGCGCTGCATCGCGGCCTGCACGGCTGACGGAAGCGAAGAAGCCCGCCCCCGGGAGGGAGCGGGCTTCGACGGGGAGCTTCACGGTCTCTCAGCGGCGGCGGTAGAGGAAGGCGCCGAGGAGCCCGAGGCTGAGCAGGAGCGCGGCGGGAGAGGAGCCGCTCGAGTGGCCGGCCGCGGTGCAGGCGCAGCCGCCGTCTTCCACGCTGTCGCGGTCCGACGGGAGGTCGGTCGACGGCTCGGCGGGCTCCATCGGGGGGGTCAGCGGGATGCAGCCGTCGGCCGAGCAGACCATGCCCTCGCCGCAGGAGGCGTCCGCGCCCTCGTCGATGTTGCCGTCGCAGTCCTCGTCGACCGCGTCGCAGGTCTCGGCCATCGGCTCGACGGCGTCGGCGCAGGCGCCCCAGGCGCCGCTCTCGCAGAGCTGGACGCCGGGCATGCAGGCGCCGACGTCACTGCCGCAGGGGCGGGTGTCGCCGCTGAAGCAGTCGCAGCCGGGGTCGATCGTGCCGTCGCAGTCGTTGTCGAGGCCGTCGCAGAGCTCCGGCGCGCCGGGGTAGACGGTCGGCTCGGAGTCGTCGCAGTCGCGGCGCTCGGGGTCCGGGTCGGCGCCGGGCTCGGTCGGGTCGGAGCCGCAGACGTTGTGGCCGTCGGCGTCGACGTCGAAGCCCTCGTCCACGGTGCCGTCGCAGTCGTTGTCGAAGCCGTCGCACATCTCGTCGGTCAGCTCGCGGGCGATGCCATCGAGCGCCATGCGGAGGTCGGTCAGGTCGTTCGCCTGCAGGTAGCAGTGGTTCATCGCGGCGGGATCCGAGAGCGTCGGATCGCAGCCCGGAAGATCGGTCCCCGCGGCCACGGCGGCGCGGTTGAGGGTGAGCGAGTCGACCGAGGCGCCGAACCCGACCACGTGCACGGTCACGCCCATGTCGCGGAGGCGGGTGACGGCGTCGACCGGCGTGAAGCGGGTCGAGGCCTCGTAGGGGTCACACCACTGCCAGCCGTCGGTGATGAGGATGAGGTGGTTCTGGCGGGCGCCCACCATGCGGGGCGCGTAGTAGTCGCGGGCCGCGTCGAGGGTCTGGGCCATCGGCGTGTAGTTGCCGCCAGAGGGGGGCGGATCGCCGAGCGCGACCATGAGGTCCTCGGGGGCGTGGGTGCCGAAGTCCAGGGTCACCGCGCCGGGCGAGCACTGATTCGGGTAGGGGAAGACCTGCAGCCCGAAGTCGATGTTCGTCGAGTAGGAGCTGGTCAGCTCCCCCAGCGCCATCCGGGCCGCGTCCCACTTGGTGCCGCCACCGGGGAGGCCGCCGAGCATGCTCGAGGACTTGTCCACCGTGAGCAGGATCTGCGGTGCGTCGCAGCGCTGGGCCTCCGAGACGGAGGGGGCGATCCAGAACAGCAGGGCCGAGAGGCCCGAGAGGATGCGAGCGGTACGAGTCAGCATGGTCACGGACTGAGCAGGCTCCGTGCCAGCCCTCTCGAGGCCGGTGTATCGGCCGGGATCCGCGGTTTTCCGGTCGCGCGCCGCCTCCAGGTGGCGACTGGACCTGCCGTTTGCCCGGGGTCTGGAGTGGCGAGTGGCCACCGCGCTCGCCAGCGCTCGGGTGGTCCGAGCTCACCCTCGGAATGGAGTGACGCTGCCGGAGAGTGGTGGTAGGCTCAGCCCTCGGCTCGAGCGCCGGAAGAACGCACGATGGCTGGGTCCCCCCTCCTCGGATACAACACGAACGTCCGGCATCTGGGGAAGCTCTACCACATCCAGACGGAAGACTCTGGAGCCTCCCACGGCCACATCTTCACCCATCTGTTCGCAGATGGCGGGCGCATCATTGCGTCCAAGAAGACGACGTACAGCCAGTACATCGGCACCGCCGAGTTCGCGGCCGTCGTGAAGCAGCTCATGCGGGAGTCGCACAAGGCGATGTTCATCGCGCTGCGCGACGGCCTCTTCGACGAAGACGAGGCGGCCGGCGCCCGCACGATGATGGAGATGGAGATCACCCTCGACGGGCAGGCTTCCGCTCCCAAGGCCGCTCCCGCTCCCCCCGCGCCCGTCCCGAGCGGGGAGATCGACGTCGACGCCCTCGAGCGCGCGGCCGAAGCCAAGCTCGCGGAGGCGGCCGAGAAGCAGACCCCCAGCCAGGTCCCGGCCCCGCAGCGCCCGCCCCAGACCGAGTCCGGACGCTACGCGCCCACGCGCCCCGCGGTCGCCAGCGCCGGCAGCCACCGCCCCGCGCCCCCGAGCGCCCAGCGCCGCAGCACGCGCCCCCCGGACCCCGCGTCCGAGTCCATCTTCGGCAGCGACCTCCTGAGCGAGAAGAGCCTCGACGAGGTCATCCTCAGCTACCTCGCCGAAGACGTCGACGACGACACCTGACGCGCCGATAGAGCCCCTCCCTCCATTGCACGACCGGGGAACGCCCCGCGCCAACCTTCGGGCAGAGCGGATCGAGGCCGGCGGCGGTGCGACCACCACGCGATCGTCCTCTGAACTGGCGACCAGGCCCGCGCGTGCGGGCTCGCGCGATTGATCGGTTCGCAGACTCGGGATCGGGCGTCTCCTCGGAACGGGAGCGGGAGCGGGAGCGGGGTCGGGAGCGGACGCGGGAGCGGAAAGCGGGGTCGGGAGCCGGAGCGGAAAGCGGGGTCGGGAGCCGGAGCGGACGCGGGGAGCGGACGCGGGGAGCGGACGCGGGGAGCGGACGCGGGGAGCGGACGCGGGGAGCGGACGCGGGGAGCGGACGCGGGGAGCGGACGCGGGGAGCGGACGCGGGGAGCGGACGCGGGGAGCG
>JAVJQK010000066.1 GCA_040218145.1 Sandaracinaceae bacterium
GTGCCTACGTAGCCTCGGATGAGCACCGAGGAGCCCACGCTCGTCCGGCGGCTGCGCACGCCCACGCTCACCCTCTACGGCGTCGGGGTGATCGTCGGCGCGGGGATCTTCGTGCTCGTGGGAGAGGTCGCGCGGGAGGCGGGGGACGGGGTCGGGCTGGCGTTCCTGCTCGCGGCCCTCGCGGCGCTGCCCACCGGGCTCTCGTACGCGTCGCTCGCGAGCCGTCACCCGCGCTCGGCCGGCGAGGCGGTCTTCCTGGAGCGCGCGTTCGGGCGGCCCTGGCTGGCGTTCGTCGTCGGCTACCTCGTGCTCGCGAGCGGGGTCTCGTCGACGGCGGCGGTCAGTCACGGCTTCGTGCGCTACCTCGGCACGCTGGTCGCGCTCCCCTCGTGGTCGGTCCCCGTGGTCATCGTGCTCTTCGTCGCGGGGCTGAGCGCCATCGCCGCGCGCGGCATGGGCGAGTCGATGGTCGTCAACGTTGTGTGTACGGTCGCATCTGTCGTGGCGCTCGTCGTGATCGTCGTCGCCTCCCTGCCGCGGTGGGAGAGCGTCGCCATTCTCGACGCGACGCCGCCCGAGGGGGGCGCTGCGGGGGCCGCGCTGCTGTCCGCGGTGGCGCTGGCGTTCTACGCGTTCATCGGCTTCGAGGACGTCTGCAACGTGGCCGAGGAGGTGGAGCGACCGCAGCGGACGATCCCGCGCGCCATCTTGCTCACGCTGGTCGTCGTCAGCGCGCTGTACTTCACGGTCGGCGTCTCGGTGGTGGCGGTCGTCGAGCCCGCGGCCCTCGCCGCGAGCGAGGCCCCGCTGGTGCGCGTCGCCGAGGGGCTCTGGCCCGGCTCGTCCACCTGGTGGCTCTCGGCCGTGGCGCTCCTCGCCGTCACGAACACCGCGCTCGTGAACCTGATCATGGGCTCGCGAATCGTCTACGGCATGGCGCGCCAGGGCTGGCTCCCGCGCGGGCTGGCGGCGGTGAGCCCGCGGCGGCGCACCCCGGTCCGCGCCTCGTGGCTGGTCTTCGGGCTCGCGACGCTCGCCGCTTTGACCGGGTTTCTCCGCGTGCTCGCGGAGGCGACGAACGTGATCCTCCTGACCGTCTTCTTCGCGGTGAACGTCTCGCTCGTCGCGATCCGCTGGAGGCGCGTGCCCCCCGACGAGGCCGACGTGCCCGTCTTCGACGTCCCGACGCTGGTGCCGCTCGCCGGCGCCGCGATCACGGCCTACCTCGTCGCGCAGTTCTCCGCCGGCGCATACCTGCGCGCGGGCCTGCTCGCGGCGAGCGGTGCCTTGCTCTACCTGGTCGCACACCGGCTCCCTGCGCCGAAGCGAGCTCAGTAGCCGGGGACGAGCGGCTCTCTGGACAGCTCGAATTGATCGAGGAGCCACTCCGTATCGACGGCGTAGTGCCCGTTCGCCCAGCCGAGGAGGTAGCCGCGCCTGAAGCCCGCCGGACCTCCTGGAGGAATCACGATCGCGGCGTCGAAGCTCTCGTGGAGCTTCGTGAAGCGCGGCTCGTCACGCCAGCGCCTCCACGTCTCGATCACGCCGTCGGAGGCGCCGGGCGAGGTCTCGGCGCGGACGTGCAAGACCATCTGCATCCAGCGGCCTCGGTCGCTCCCGCTGGCGACGAAGGGCTGGTCCTGCTCGTAGCCGAGCGAGCCGCTGTAGCCGCCGCGCGAGTAGCTGAATGCCACGGTGCTGTCGCTGCCGTCGCCGCTCGGGTGGAAGCCGAGCCAGACCGTGGAGCCGTCGCCGTCGCCCTCGTAGCCGTCCATCCAGAGGGCCAGGAGCTTCTGGTTCCGACCTGGGCTCGGGATCGGCCCGTGCACGTAATTGAGGGGGACCCGCAGCCAGAACCGCAGCCAGAGCTCGGGCTCCGGCGTCCCGAGGTCGAAGCGCTGCTCGCTCCACGGCTCACCGGCCGGGAAACGAAATCGCAGGCTGTTGTCTCCTTCGGAGGCGGTCCAGTGGCGCGGGGTCCCGTCGGAGGTCGTGTCGCCGGCGACGATGTAGGTGGGGTGGAGCACCACCGGGCCGTCCGACGGGTGCTGGGTGACGACGGAGGTGCGGTTCGGTCCGCCCCAGCGGAAGCCCTCGGGGTTCGTGGCCGAGAGGTCGCCGCTCTCGAATCCATCGGAGAAGAGCGTCGGAGGGGGAAGCTCGAGCTCGCCGGGGCTCGCGTCGAGGTCGGCGACGCGAGCGTCCGCGGCGCCGCCGTCCGGTGTCAGGCCGCCATCCGTCGCCGTCTCGCCCCCATCGTCTTCGCGGTCGGCGCGTGCATCCCGGGAGGTGGCCGCGTCGGCGTGGTCATCCGTCTCGCCGGGAGCGCATCCCGCCATGACGAGCAAGCAGACGAGAGGCGAGACACGTGCGGTGAGCATGCGCCGAGTATGCGAGGGGTTCCGCGGGACGACCTACCCGGGTTCCCTGATCTCGCCTGATCTGGCGAGCCCGACGCGGATGTGGTGTCAGTCTCGAGTGCGAACGTCGACGCGTGCGGCGGTCTCGCGGCGGGGCACGACGCGGGCGCTGCCCTCCTCGAGCACCCAGAACGCGGGCGCGTCGTCGCCGAGCGCACAGAGCGCCTTCTTCAGATCCTCGACCGGCTCGCGCATGCCGTCGTCGGCGAGCTTGAAGGTGCCGAAGTGGGTCGCGACGCTGACGCGCGCCTCCAGGATGCGCGCGGCCTCCACCGCCTCGGCCGGGCTCACGTGCACGCGGCTCATGAACCACTGCGGCCGGTAGGCGCCGATGGGCAGGAGCGCGAGGTCGGGGGCGCCGAGCCGCTCGCGGGTCTGCGCGAAGTGCGGCCCCATGCCGGTGTCCCCTGCGAAGTAGATCTGCGTGTCGGCGTGCTCGAGCGCGAACGCGCCCCAGAGGGTCCGATCGCGGTCGCCGAGCCCGCGGCCGCTGAAGTGCTGCGCCGGCGTGAAGGTGACCTTCGCGCCGCCGATCTCGGCCGCGTCCCACCAGTCCAGCTCGTGCACCTCGTCGACGCCGAAGCGCCGGAGGAGCGCCGCGTTGCCCAGCCCGGTCGCGTAGGCGGGCGCGTGCGCCTCTGCGAGCCGACGCGTCGTCTCTTCGCAGAGGTGGTCGAAGTGATCATGGCTCAGCAGCACGAGATCGATCGGCGGCAGGTCCTCGAAGCGGATGCCCGGAGGCCGGAAGCGCTTCGGTCCCGCGAAGCCGACCGGGCTCGTGCGCTCCCCCCAGACCGGGTCGGTCAGCACGTTCAGGCCCCCGAGCTGGAGCAAGAACGTGGCGTGGTTGACGAAGGTGACACGGAGGCCGTCGCGCACTCGCAGGGGCGGCTTGGGGCCGGGCGTGGCGTGGATCTGCTGCCATCGGCCCGGCTCGCGGTTCAGCATCCACTTCATCACCCCGCCCAGCGACTCGTGCGCGGCGTCGACCTGGTTGCGGAAGCGCGTTCCGTCGAAGTGCTCGCCCGCGGGGCCGACCCAGCGGCCGGTGGCGAAGGGGCTGAAGAACACCTCGGAGCGGCCGTCACGTGTCATCGCTTGCACTCTGGGGCCGGCCCACGAGATACGAAAGGACCAGATCGGTGACGTGCGCCACCAGCGCCTCCCGGGGCAGGGGAGGGCGCGCGACGATGCCGGCGTGGGTGGCCGCGTCGACGGTGTGCACGGCCACGAAGGCCACCGTGTCGAGGTCGTCGTGCACGAGCCGCGCGCGCCACCCCTCGAGGTACGCGCGGGTCGCCTCGATGGTCTGCGCGAGCTGCTGCTCGTAGCGCTGCATGCGGCCGACCCGCGGGATCTGATCGCGCAGCACGCGGGCGAGCCGCGGGTCCTGCGTCTTGAACTCGACCATGGCCTCCACCACCGCGGGCGCCACGATCTCGGGCGGCTGATCGGCCAGCGCGGTCAGGCGGCCGAAGACCATGTCCATGATCTCCCGCGAGTAGCGGTCGACCAGCTCGCCGACGAGCGCCTCCTTGTTCGGGAAGTACTGGTAGACGCTGCCCACGCTGACCCCGGCCCGCTCCGCGACGCGGTTGGTGCTGGTCTTGTCGTAGCCCTCGGCCACCAGAACCTGAGCGGTGGCCTCCAGGATGGCGTCCACCGTGGCCCGGCTCCGGGCCTGACGCGGCCGTTTTCGTGGGGTCGTACGCACTCTGCGGGGCATGCCGCACCTCCCTGCTCGAACGCGAGTAGCGAATGTGAGCTTGGGCTCACATCTTGGTGAAGGGGCTGCCCGAGGGCAAGCGCCGGGGAGGAGAGCCGCGATGATGACTCCGTGGAAAGCATTCGAGGCGCTGCGCGCGATGGTGCGGATCACGCTCGATCCGACGAACCTGGACGAGGTGTTCGTGCTCGCGGACCTCTCCGAGGAGTCGCCGCAGCTGCTGAAGATCCTCGAGGAGGTGAAGGCGGACCCGCGCTTCGGGGTGATCATGCGCGAGCGACCGCGGCTCGGGAGGGTCGACCAGGACGAGCTGGGGCAGCTCCCGGAGGGCACGCTGGGCCAGCGCTACGCCGCGTTCATGCGCGCGCGTGGGCTGCGCCACGAGAACCTTCAGCTCGTCGAGGGCGAGAGCGATCTCAGCTTCCTGCGCAACCACATGCGCGAGACGCACGATCTCTGGCACGTCGCGACGGGCTTCCACACCGACGTGGCGGGCGAGCTGGGCCTGCAGTCTTTCTACCTCGCCCAGTTCAAGGGCCCGCTCCCGGTGATCCTGCTCGCGGTCGGCATGATCAACACCTACTTCCGGGGCATGGACGACGCGGACCGTCGCATGGCGGCGATCGTGCGTGGTTGGCTCCTCGGCAAGCGCTCCGACGCGCTCTTCGGCTTCCGCTGGGCCGAGCACTGGGAGACGCCGCTGGTCGCGCTCCGGGAGCGGCTCGGGCTGGACCTCGAGGCGGTCGACGCGATCGTCCGCGAGGCGGGACCCGAGGACGCGCTCGCAGCGGTGGCGTGAAAAGGCGCTATCCTCCCGCGCGTGACGGAGGACCGGAGGACCATCGCGGAGGCGGCGGACACGCTGCCGATGACCGCGGTCGACGTGCCCTCGTCCCCCGCGCTCGCGGCGCAGCCGCCGACGAGCGGCCCCGACACGACCGGCGCGCGCCGCGTGGCCACCGAGCGCATCGAGGCGCTCGTCGCGCGCGAGGAGCGGGAGAAGTTCCGCCGCCGCCTGCTCGCCACCGCGAGGGTCGGCGTGCCCATCTGGACCGGCTTCGCCCTGCTCGACGTCGTCGCGGTGATGCGCGGCGCCGGGCCCTGGTGGGTCCTCGCCGTCGCGCGCGCGCTGCCCATCTTCGTGGGGCTCTACGCCGTCGGCGCGCTCAAGCGGAAGCGCGATCTCGGCATCGTGGCGCTCCGCAGCATCGAGCTCGGGCTCTTCGGCGTGGCCGCGGTGTGCATCCTGGCCGGCATCGCGATCCAGGGCGCCTGGGTCAGCCCGCTCACGCCCGTGATGAGCCTGCTCTTGATGGCGCACGGGATGTTGCTCGGGAGCCACTGGCGCCGCTCCCTCATGACGGTGGCGGCGATGACCCTGAGCGTCCCGGCCGCGTTCGGCGTGGCGTCGCTGCTCCTCCCCGAGGTGGCGGCGCAGCTCGACGACCCCGAGACGTGGTCGACCTTCCTCGTCTTCTATCTCCCCGTGCTCGGCGCGGGCGCCATCTCGCTCGCGGCCGGTCACAGCGTCTACCAGCTCCGCTCACAGGTCATGGAGGCGAAGAGCCTCGGCCGCTATCGCCTGCGTCGGCGGGTCGCCCGCGGCGGGATGGGAGAGATCTGGCAGGCCTTCCACGCCGGGCTGCAGCGCGACGTGGCGGTGAAGCTGATGCAGCCCCGGCTCGGGCAGGACGACGTGGCGGTGCGGCGCTTCGAGCGCGAGGTCCGCATGCTCGCGGAGCTGACCCACCCGAACATCGTGCGGGTCTTCGACTACGGGGCCACCGAGACGGGCGTCTGGTACTACGCGATGGAGCTGCTCGATGCGCAGGACCTCACCGCGATCCTCGCGCGGGACGGCGCGATGGAGCCGGCGCGAGCGCTGCGGCTCTGCACCCAGGCGGCGGAGGCCCTCGGGGAGGCGCACGCGCGCGGCATCGTGCACCGGGACGTCAAGCCCGCGAACCTCCTGCTGGTCAACGCGCGCGCGAGCCGCGAGTTCGTCAAGCTCATCGACTTCGGCATCGCGGCCGAGGCGGACGCCGATCTCACGCTCACCGCGACGGGCATGATCGTGGGCACGCCCGGCTACATCGCGCCCGAGGTGATCACGGGCGGAGAGGTGACGCCGGCCGCCGACGTCTTCGCGCTCGGCATGGTGCTCTACGTCATGCTGACGGGCACGGAGCCGTTCGACGAGGGCACGCCCAACGAGATCCTGCGGGTGACCCTCGAGGCGACGCCCCCGCCTCCGTCGAGCGCGCGCGAGGGGATCCCCAGCGCGGTCGACCAGCTCGTGATGCGCTGCCTGGCTCGCGATCCGGCCGCGCGCTTCGCGGACGGGGAGGAGCTCGCGACCACGCTCCGACGCGTGCGCGCCGCCCTCGGCCGTTGACGCGGTCCCGGACCCGCGTATCCTGAACGGCCATTCATCCCCGGGAGGCCGCGTGGAGCGCAATCTGTTCTCGGAGGAGCACGAGCTCTTTCGCCGAAACGTCCGTGAGTTCTTCGAGCGCGAGGTCGTGCCGCACCAGGCGCGCTGGCGAAAAGAGGGCATCGTCGACCGAGAGGCGTGGCGAAAGGCGGGCGAAGCCGGCCTCCTGTGCCCCTGGCTCGAGGAGGAGCACGGAGGCCCGGGCGGCGAGTTCCTGCACTCCGTGATCGTGATGGAGGAGGCCGCGCGGTATTACGAGTCGGGCTTCGCGCTCGCCCTCCACAGCGACATCATCGTGCCCTACCTGCACGAGTTCGGGACGCCGGAGCAGAAGAAGCGGTGGCTGCCCGGGTGCGCGTCCGGCGAGCTGGTGACCGCGATCGCCATGACCGAGCCCGGCACCGGCTCGGACCTCGCGGCGGTGGCGACGACGGCCAAGCTCGACGGCGACGAGTACGTGCTGAACGGGGCGAAGACCTTCATCTCCAACGGGATCCTCTGCGATCTCTGCATCGTGGTGGCCAAGACGGACAACGCTCCCGAGGACGCCCACCGGAGCATGTCGCTCTTCGTCGTGGAGGCCGGCCGCGAGGGCTTCCTCAAGGGCAAGAAGCTCGAGAAGATGGGCATGGCGTCGCAGGACACGGCGGAGCTCGCCTTCGAAGACTGCCGCATCCCGAAGGAGAACCTCCTCGGCGAGGTCGGCATGGGCTTCTTCATGCTGATGCGGAAGCTCCAGCAGGAGCGGCTGGTCGTGGCCATCGGCGCGCAAGCGGCGGCCGAGAAGGTCCTCGAGGACACCATCGCCTACACCCAGGAGCGCAAGGCCTTCGGCAAGCCGATCAGCAAGTTCCAGAACACGCAGTTCCAGCTCGTCGACTGCGCGACCGAGGTGGAGGTGGGGCGCGCCTTCCTCGACCGGCTCGTCGCCGACCACGCGGCGGGCAAGTACCTCGTCAAGGAGTGCTCGATGGCGAAGCTCTGGCAGACGGAGATGAGCCAGCGCGTCATCGACAAATGCCTCCAGCTCTTCGGCGGCTACGGCTACATGCTCGAGTACCCGGTGAGCCGCGCCTTCATGGACGCGCGGGTGCAGCGCATCTACGCCGGCACCAACGAGATCATGAAGGTCATCATCGCCAAACAGATGTCCCTCTGAGTTTGGTAGCCTCCGGCGCCGATGGTAGTCGTCGATCGCTCCGCCGCCGGTTGGGTCCGGAACCTCTTCCGCTACAAGGGCACCGCGCTCCGCCGGATCTGGAAGCGCTTGCTCTTCACGGTCGCGGTCTCCGCGGTGATCACCTTCATCGACCTCGGTCCGCCCGTCCCGATCCCGGGCACCGACTGGGTGCTGCACTACCAGTTCCACGACGACCTGACGCCGCTGCCGTTCTCGCTCATCGGCGTCGCGCTCGGCATCTTCCTCGGCTTCCGGAACAACACCAGCTACGACCGCTTCTGGGAGGGCCGCAAGCTCTGGGGCCGGATGGTCAACACGAGCCGCAGCCTGACCCGCCAGATCCTCACGCTGGTCGGCCCCATGCCCGGCGAGTCGGTCTCGGACGCGGACGGCGAGGCGCTCGCCGCCTACCACCGCGAGAACGTGCGCCGGGTCGCCGCCTACGTGCACTGCTTCCGCCACCACCTGCGGGACGAGAAGGACCTGAGCGAGCTGGAGCGGCTCATCGGGGCCGACGAGGTCGCGGCGCTGGACGCCGAGAGCAACCGACCCGTCGCGCTCCTCCAGACCCTGGGCGACAACTTTCGTACCGCGTGGCTGCGCGGCTGGGTGCACGCCCAGCACCTGCCCGCGCTCGAGGGCAGCCTGACCGAGATGACCGACATCCAGGGCGGCTGCGAGCGCATCAAGAGCACGCCGATCCCCTTCAGCTACACCGCGCTCATCCACCGGATCGTGGCGATCTACTGCTACGCGCTGCCCTTCGGCATCCTCAACGCGACGCAGGAGTACACGCCCATCGTGGTGATGCTGATCGCCTACGCGTTCTTCGGGCTCGACGCGGTCGGCGACGAGATCGAGGACCCGTTCGGCACCGACGCCAACGATCTCCCGCTGACGACCATCAGCACGATGATCGAGGTCAACGTGCGTCAGCGCATCGGCGACGAAGACCTCCCGAAGATCCCGACGCCCCAGAACGAGCTGCTGCAGTAGACTCGCCCCTGCTGTTCCGGGTGGTTCGTGGAGGTTGGAATGCGCTCTGGCTCGATTCTCATTGCTTCGCTCGTCGCCGTCTCGCTGCTCCTCTTCGTCGGGCCAGCGTCGGCGCAGATGATGGTCGGCCCCGCCGACGACGTGGAGTCCATCCTCAACGGGCTCTCGCCCGGCGACGAGGTGGTGCTCGCGGACGGAATGTACGAGGTGAGCGGTCGCTTCGGGGTCACGGCGCGTGGGACCGAGAGCGAGCCCATCATCATCCGCGCGGCCGACGGAGCGCGCCCGCACTTCCACCGCCCGAACGCGTCGCAGAACATCTGGGACATCCGCGTCGAGCACGTCGTGATCCGCGGGCTCGTCTTCAGCGGCGGCTCGGCGGGGATCCGCGTCGAAGAGGCGAGCGACTTCGTCTTCGAGGGCAACGAGATCTTCGACACCGCCGACGTCGCGCTGCGGATGAACGACACCGGGCAGACGTACGAGCGGGTGCAGATCCTGCGCAACCACATCCATGACACGAGCGGGACCGGGGAGGGCATGTACCTCGGCTGCAACATGGACGGCTGCCGGCTCGCCAACGGGGTCATCGCGGGGAACTACGTGCACCACACGAACGGCCCCGGCATCTCGCAGGGCGACGGCATCGAGCTCAAGGAGGGTTCCTACGGCTGCGTGATCGCGGACAACGTCATCCACGACACCAACTACCCGTGCATCCTCGGCTACGGCACGGTCGGCAACGGCGCGCCCAACGTGGTGGAGCGGAACGTGATGTGGGGCTGCGGCGATCACGCCATCCAGTGGGCGGCCGACGCGCGCATCCGCAACAACATCATCCTCAGCGCGGGCAACAGCGGGATAGGGTCGCAGCCGCACCAGAGCGCGTCGCCGAGCGATCTCGAGATCGTGCACAACACGATCGTCCTGCCGAGCGGGCCCGCGCTGAGCGTGCGGAACCCGTCCGGCAGCGTGCTCGTGGCCAACAACGCGCTCTACGCGATGAGCGGCGCGGCCATCCTCGTGCGCGGCGACGCGTCCATGATCACCTTCGCGGGCAACGTCGGCGTCGGCGCGCTCGACGGAGTCAGCACGCCCGGCTTCACGATGGGAGACCTCGCGGCGGACTTCGCGGGCGCGATGTACTCGGGCGGGGTGCCCAACGATGTCTTCCCCGCCGCGGGCGGCGCGCTGGTGATGGGCGGCGTGACCGACCACGTGGTGACGGACGACTTCAACGGCGCGGCGCGCGGCGGCGTCGCCGACATCGGCGCGTACGCGTTCGGCGCCGGATCGAACCCGGGCTGGGCGCTGGCCGAGGAGCACAAGCCGGAGGGCGAGGCGCCGACGCCGACGGGTGACGGCGGCGTCCCGACGGGTGACGGCGGGGTCACGCCCGGAACCGACGCGTCGACGCCTGGCGCCGACGGCGGGGTCACGCCCGGGGCCGACGGCGGGCCGGGCTCGGTCGACGAGGGCGGCTGCGGCTGCCGCGCGGCGGGCTCACGCGCGCCTTCCCCGGCCTGGCTGCTGCTCGCGCTCGGCGCGCTCGCGCTGCGCCGCCGTCGCTGAGCAGCCGTCAGACCACGCGCACGAGATGGTAGCTCTTCTTGCCCGTGCGCAGGACGAGCATGGTCTCCGTGCCGAGGTCGCTCGCGGTCAGCGCGCGCTCCGCGTCGTCGACGCGCTGGTTGTTGACGTAGACGCCGCCCTGCTTGGCGAGGCGGCGGGCCGCGCCCTTCGAGGGCTGCAGGCCCGTCTTCACGAGGAGATCGAGCAGCGGCACGCCCGCCTCGAGCTCCGCCTTCGGCAGCTCGCTCGACGGCACGTCGGCGAGGAGCGGCGCGAGGTCGGCGTCGCGCAGGGTCTCGAGGCTGCCGCCAAACATGACCTGGCTCGCGGCGACGGCGCGGGCGAGGGCCTCGTCGCCGTGGATCCACCGGGTCATGTCCTCGGCGAGCGTCTTCTGGGCCGCGCGCTTGCCGGGCGCCTCGGCGTGGCCCGCCAGGATCTCCTCGATCTCGGCGAGCGGACGCCAGGAGAACATGCGCAGGAGCTTCGGCGCGTCGGCGTCGTCGAGGTTCAGGAGGTACTGGTAGAAGGCGTACGGGCTGGTGCGCTCGGGGTCGAGCCAGACGCGCAGGCCGGTGGACGTCTTGCCCATCTTCTGGCCGCTCGCGTCGAGCAGCAGCGGCGCCACGAGCCCGAAGAGCTGCGGCGCGCCCACCTTGCGCGCGAGCTCGGTGCCGGCCGTGATGTTGCCCCACTGATCGGAGCCGCCGACCTGCAGGCGGCAGCCGAGCTCGCGGCTGAGGTGCACGAAGTCGTAGGCCTGGAGCAGCTGGTAGGTGAACTCGGTGTAGCTGATGCCCTGGTCGCGATCTTCGAGCCGGCTCTTCACCGAGTCCTTCGCCATCATGTAGTTGACGGTGAGGTGCTTGCCGACGTCGCGCAGGAACTCGAGGAAGCCCATCTGGCCGAGCCAGGTGTGGTTGTTCACCACGAGCGCGCCGGTCGGCCCCTCCGAGAAGTCGAGGAGGCGCTCGAGCTGCGCGCGCTGGCCGGCGAGGTTCGCGGCGAGCGTGTCGGCGTCGAGGAGGTTGCGCTCCTCGCTCTTGCCGGACGGATCGCCGATCATGCCGGTGGCGCCGCCGACGAGCGCGATGGGCTTGTGCCCCGCCTTCTGCAGGCGGGCGAGCAGGATGGTGGGGACGAGGTTGCCGAGGTGAAGGCTGGAGGCGGTGGGATCGAAGCCCGCGTACAGGGGCACGGGGCCCTGCGAGAGCAGCTCCTTCAGCGCGTCTTCGTGCGTGACGTCGTGCACGAGACCGCGCGCCCTCAGCTCGTCGAGGATGTGCATGGCCCGCGGAGCTTGGCCGGACGGGCTCGGCTGTCAACCGCGAGCTGCGCGGCGCTCCTGTTCGCGCTCGGCGCCTGCGACGAGCCACGGCCGCCGCCGCCCGCGCCGCCGACGCCCTCCACGGAGACCGCCGGCGGCTGTGACCGCGCGCGGCTCGGAGAGGTCCTCGAGCAGCTCGGCGCGGCGCGCGTGCGGCACGAGCGCTTCCGCGGGGCCGTGCCGGTCGGAGCGCCGGTGTCGGTCGCGCTCCGGCGCTGCCGCGAGGGGGAGCCCTTCGCCGAGTGCGAGGCGCGGCATCGGGCGGGCAGCTCGCGCGGCGGCTTCGTGCAGGTCGACGGCCGCACGGAGGTGCGCTTCGCGTTCGAGCGTCGGGTCGCGGAGACGGAGCTCGGCCGGCGGCTCGAGGCGCTCGGCGAGGACGACCCCACGCTCGAGCTCGGGCGACGCACCCAGACGCGGGTGCTGACCGACCCCCGGGTGTGCGTGCGCCGCTGGGAGACCGAGCGCGTCCGGCTCCCCGAGGCCACCGCCTCCGATCTCGTCTTCGCGCACCGGCTCCGGTTCGAGGGCGAGGGTGACGACCTGGCGTGGGGCGCGGACGCGCGCGGGGCGCTGACGGTGCGCTGTCGGGCGCGTCACGAGGCGCGTCCCGGCCCGCTCGAGGGCGCGTGCGCGCCGATCGCCGACGCCGCCCTCGCGCGGGCCACCACGCGCTGCGACGAGCCGCTCCCCACCGCGGTGCGGCTGCGTCACGGAGAGGACGGCCCGAGGATCTATGGGATCTCGCCGACCGGGCTGCTCGGCGGGCGGATCGGCCTCCAGAACGGCGACGGCCTGGTGTCCGCGTGCGGGAACGCGATCGCGTCGCGCGCCGATCTCGAGCGCGTCATCGGCGAGGGGCGCTGCGCGCTCGTGGTCTCGCGGGGCGGCGAGGCGGTGCGTATCTCGCTCGAGGAGGCTTGCGGTGAGGCGTCCGAGCCTGCACAGGGAGAGGCACGATGAGATCGCACCTGCTCTGGACCGCGCTGCTGACCCTCGGTTGCTCGTTCGCCGCCCCCTCCGGCGTCGAGCCCGAAGAGGAAGAGGCGGAGGAGCCCGGTGAGGAGCCGCCGGCTCCCGCGCCCGCCGTCGGGCCGAACCGCGCGCGCACGGTCTATGTCCCCGCCTACTCGTCCATCGGGCCGCCGCAGGGGAGGCCGACGCTGCTCGAGATCACGCTGAGCGTGCGGAACGTGGACCCGGGCGCGACGGTGACGCTCACGCACGTCGACTACTACGACACGTCGGGCCATCGCGTGCGCCGCTACCTGCGCGCGCCGCGCCCGCTCCAGCCTCTCGAGACGGTGGAGTTCTTCGTCGCGGCGATGGACGAGGCGGGCGGCTCGGGGGCGAACTTCCTGGTGTACTGGGAGGGGCCCGATGACGCGCAGGCGCTCATGACCGAGACCGTGATGGTCGGCCACGCGGGCGGCGGGCACTACTCGTTCACCTCCCGGGGCGTGGAGCTCGATCGCGCCCCCGTCCTCCCGGCGGTGAGGGCGCAGTAGACGTCCCTCGGTCCTCGAGGGCGGGCGGCCCGAGCACGCGCCCCGCGTGCCGCCCCGGACGAGAGCGGCTGAGCTCACCCGGGCGAAGCCCCTCGAACGAGGGATCGCGCTCGTGGGCGCGCGCGAGGCAGACCGCGACGCGCTCCTCGCCGTACGCGGCCAGGCGCTGTCGCGCGCGGTCCGACTCGAGGGTGGGCAGCGAGGCGCGCGCGCTCAGCCGCGCGGCCAGGGCATAGCGCTCCACCGCGAGGCACTCGACGGGCCGGACCAGCTCGTCGAGGGTGGCGCGGAGCGCGTCCTCGAGGCGCGCGCGCACCTCGTCTCGCGCGGCCGGCGAGGCGCCGCGGATCTGCCGGCGCACATCGTCCGGGAGGGTGAAGCGCGACGCGAGGACCACGCGGACCAGCGCCTCGTAGCGCTCGCCCTGTCGGCGCAGGGCGGAGATGCCCTCGCGGGCGCGACCCATCGCGTGCACGGCGGCGTAGGCGTCGATGACGGGCGCCGCGCGCGCGCTCTCCTCGCGCACGCGAGCCCGGAGGGCGTCCACGTAGCGCCGCATGCTCGGTCGACGACCCGGATCGATCGCCGGGTGGGTCGTCTCCGCCGCGCGCAGGTCGGCGAGGGCGAGCGCGGCGCGGGCCGCGAGCTCGGCCTCCTCCGCGCTCGGCGCGATCGACGCGGCGGAGAACGCGCTCCGGGTCTCGTGCAGGGCGCGCTCGCGCGTCGGGGCGTCTCCGAGCGCCGCCGCCGCCTCCGCCCGCGTCCACCACGCGCGCACCGTCGGGGCGTCGGCCCGCGCCTCATCGGACAGCCAGCCGTCCAGCGCGCGCGCCGCCGCCCTCGCGTCGCCCGCGGTCAGCATCTCCTCCGCGGCCGCGAGCCTCGCCGCGCGCGCCAGGTCTCCGTCGAGCCGCTCCGCCGCCCGGGTCCACGCGCGCGCCGCGTCCGCGTGCCGCCCGAGCCGCGCGGTGAGGATGGCCGCGTTCACCGCCGCGTCGCGCCGGCGCTCGGACATCTCTTCGTCGCCGCCCGCGAAGCGCGGGGTGGTCAGCAGGGTCTCGTAGCCGGCGAGGGCGCGCTCGTAGTCGAACGCGCGCTGGGCGCTCCGCGCGAGCTGGAAGTGGGCGTCGGCCACGATCGCGTCGAGCTCGCGGCGCGCCGCCTCGTCGGCGCCCCGGCGCGGGCCGAGCTCGTCCACGATGCGCTGGTAGATCGTCGCGGCCGCGGCCGGGCGCGCCGCCTCGTCCGCCAGCAGCTGCGCCGCGAGGTGGAGCGCGGCGGGCGTCTGCGGGTGCGCCGGGGCGCGGTCCGCGCTCGAGACGAGCCGGGCCGCCACGTGCTCGGCGCGGGCCCGACGATCGGCGCCGTCGGGGATCCCCTCCATCGCGCGCGCCTCGTCGAGCAGGCGGCGGAAGCGCACCGCGACCTCGAGGCGCGGCACGTGCTCGCAGAGCTCCCCCTCGCAGCCCTCGGCCAGCACGGGCTCGGCGTCGGGGGCGAAGCTGCAGCGCCGGGCGCGCACCTCCGAGGTCAGCCGCTCGAGCGCGTCGAGGTCCTCGCGCGCCGTCGCGATGGCGTGCATCGCCCACCACGCGTCCCGCCCGACCTCGGACGCAGCCGGGCCCGCGCAGTGCGCCGTGAAGAGCGCGTGGAAGCGACGGTTGGCGGCCTCCGCGTAGCCGAAGCGCTCGAGCAGGACGGCGTTGTTGAAGGCGAACGCGTCGCGCACGCGCTCCTCGTCTTCGGCCGGGGTGACCCAGCGTACGTAGATCTCCCGCGCGCGGGCGACGCGCTGGAGCGCGAGCGGGACCTCGCGCGGCGCGCTCGCGGGCTCCTCGGGGAGCGCCGTTCGGGCCGCCTCGGCGACGCGCGCGAAGCTCTCGACCACGCGGCGGGCGGCGCGGGCGAAGAGGCGGTCGTCCACGCGCGAGTCCCGGACGGCGGCGTAGACCTCGGCCGCCTCGGCCCATCGCCCCGACCAGTACAAGGCGTCGGCGAGGTCGTAGCGGATGGCGTAGCGGCTCGGGTGGTTGGGGTAGGCGGAGACGTAGCGGCGGTAGACCTCGACCGCGCGGTCGTAGTGCCGGCGCGCGTCCGCGTCGCTCCGGTGTCGCGCCCGCTGCGCGCGCTCGTGGTGGATGTGAGCGACGGTCTCGAGGGCCCGGCGGCCGAGCTGCTCGAGGCGCGCGCGGTCTGCGTGGCAGCCCTCGGGCGCGCGCGTGGCGAGGGCCTCGAGCGCCTCGAGCGCGGCGTCCTCGTCCCCGCGCTGACGGTGCGCGCGCACGATCGAGAGGTGCACGTCGGCGTCGTCGCACGCCTGGAAGCCGGCGAGCCGGAGCCGCCACGCGAAGATGGCCTCGTCGGGGTGAGCCTGCTCGAAGAGCACGTCCCCCACGCGTCGGTACACCTCGCGGGCCCAGGGCCGGTCGTGGGGCCAGAGGCTCGGATCCTCGAGCCGCTCGAGCGGGTGTGCGCCGCCCGCGGCGTGGTCGGGTTGCCCGTCTTCGTCCCAGTCGTCCCACGCGAGCGTCAATGCGATGTACTGGAGCGCCTCGTCACGCAGCTCCGAGCCCGCGCGACCCGTCGCCCGCTCGACCTCGTCCGAGTGATCGATCAGCTGCGCGAAGCGCTCGATGGCCTCGGCGTAGTGGCCGGCGCGGTAGTGACTCCAGGCGAGCTTGTAGAGCCCGAACGCGTACAGCCGGTCCGCCGGCGCGGCGACGACGTGCCGGTACGCGCCGATCGCGGCGTCGAGGTCGGCGACGTCGAAGTGGATCTCCCCGAGCCGAAGCCAGACCTCCACCTCGAGCTCGCTCGCCAGCGCGGGCGCGCAGCCGACGTAGGCCTGCAACGTGGGCGTTCGCCGACGCTCCGCGTCTCGCTCCAGGGCGGGGTGGTGGAGCGAAGGCTGCGCGAGCGGCGCGTCTCCGCCGTCCGACGACGGCCGGGGTGGATACCCGTGCACGTTCGCGCAGACCAGCGCGCGGTACACGTCCGCCGCCTCGTGCTCTCGACCGGACTCGGCCAGGGCCCAGCCGAGGAGATAGGCCGCCCGGTCGCGCCGCTCGTAGCGCGGGAACTCGAGCACCACGCGCTCCGTCGCGGCGATGGCCGGGGACAGCTCGAGCCGGTCCGTCCGGCCCGTGTCCAGCGCGTCGAAGGCCCGCTCGGTGTAGAGCTCCGCGAGGCGCAAGAGCGCGTCCGGGGTGTGGCGCGGGGCCCGCGGGTGCGCGCGCACGAAGGCCTCGAGCCGGGCCAGCGCCTCCCGGCGCGCCGCCGCCTCGAGCCGACGCTCCGCGCGGAGCAGGGACGCGCGCCGCCCCAGCACCGAGCGCCGCTCGGCCCTCGCGCGGCGCTCGGCCAGCGCGTCCACGTCGCGCCGATAGGCCCGAAGCCGGTCGCCGAAGCGCGTCAGCTCCCCTTCCAGCTCCGCAAGCCCCGCCGCGCTCTCCGCGCTCGGCGTCGGGCGCGCGTCGAGCGGCCGATCCGGCACGTCGAGGAAGCTCGGCTCCCTCGGCTCCTGGGCCGCCGCGCCCCCGGCGCCCGAGACCGTC
Source organism: Sandaracinaceae bacterium (assembly GCA_040218145.1). Taxonomy (GTDB): domain Bacteria; phylum Myxococcota_A; class Polyangia; order Polyangiales; family Sandaracinaceae; genus JAVJQK01. The sequence goes on from JAVJQK010000066.1 coordinate 16,718, forward strand.
ACCGCGGTCACGGAGGCGAGGCACAGCAGCAGGCGCGAACATCGCATCGACAGACTCATGATGGGGGCTCGCCGTGCACGACGCACGCCCCGCCCGGACCGGCTCGCGGTCGCCGACCTCAGAAGGGATTCGGCGGCAGGCGGGGGCCGTCGACGCGCGGCTCGCCGGTCAGCGGGTCCAGCGTGCCGGGCGCGACGCGGAGGATGCGGTCGGTGGGCGGGTAGCGCAGCCGGCGCTCCTCGAGGCGGATCCCCGCCGGGCCGCGGAGGGTGCGCGAGCGGAGCACCAGGAAGCCCTGGATCGGACGCTGTGAGATTTGCTGCTCTCCGGGCGAGATGGCCGCGTCTTCGACGTACCGGTCGCCCCAGGGCTCGGTCTCGATCACCCGCCGCTCCCACTGCACCTCGCGGGGGCGCTCCCGGCCGAAGAGCTCGACCACCATGCGGCCGTCCTCGGCCCAGGCGCGCACCGTCACGGGGAAGGGGAACGGGTTGGCGAGCACCAGGTCGACGTTCGGCCACACCACCGTCGCGTCGAGCCCCATCGGGATGTAGGCGCTCGGACGGGAGTGGGGCACGTGGTCGATGACGTCGAGCCCGCCCAGGAAGGCGGCGGCGTGGAGCGTGCTCGCGACCTGGCAGACTCCGCCCCCGAGGCCGTCGACCATCTCACCGTCGACGATGACGTGCGCTTCTCGGTAGCCGGCGTCCCGGGAGCGCGCGCCGACCTGGTCGTTGAAGGAGAGCTGGCCATGGGGCGCCACGGTGGCTCCGTCGAGCGCGCGGGCCGCGACGGCGAGGTTGTGGGAGCGGTCCCGCTCGCGGGGCGTGTAGTCGGTGGCGTAGCGGGCGATCAGGACCGGGCGCCGCGCGGCGGGGACCGGCGGGAGCGCCGCCTCGCCGACCCCGCTGGGCAGCACGGTGACGGGGAGGCTCACCGCGAGTCGGCCCGCCTCGAGCGCGCGCACGAGCTCTGCCGCGGCGGCCTCCCGGTCGAGCCGCGCGCCGTCCGCGCTCAGCCGCGCCACGCCCCCCCGACCGTCCAGCTCCGCCGGGCGCGCCGGGCGGTCGACCTCGTGGGCGAGCGATTCGACGAAGGCGGCGGCCGGGGCCGGATCCACGCGGACCGTCCAGTCGAGGTCGGCCCGGCCCATGAACGCCGTCGCCAGCGCGCGGAGATCGGAGAGCGGGTCACCGCTGCGCCCGTAGCCTGCGATCCGCCGCCGAGTCGCCGCGCGATCGACCTGCGCGCCCAGGGCCCGGCGGGCCCGCCCGTGGAAGGTGCCGTCCGCTTCGACCCGCAGCTCCGCCCCGTCCCAGCGCTCGGCGCGGGCGTCGATCGCGCTCATCTCGCCGAGGGGCTCCCCGCCGAGGCGCAGCCCGGGGGCGGGGCCGTCCACCGCGAGGTGCGTCGCCCACGCCGCGAAGGGCGACAGGAGCAGCAGGGCGGCGCAGCCGAGGCCGAGCTGGAGCGGACGGGACACGATTCTCCGATCCTAACCCGTGCCAGCGGGGGTGTGCTCACGGTGACGTGCTCATGCCCCCTTGCTCCTGGCCGCGGCGGATGCATGTTTCCCCCCACTCCATTGTCCACCGACGATCACGTCCTTCTGGACGTCCCCTACACCCGCCAGCCCGACGACGTCAGCTGCGGACCCACCTGCCTCTACAAGGTCTTTCGCCACTACGGCGACGCCCGGACCTTCGACGACGTGGCCGCCGGCGTCCGCCGGAACGACGACGGGGGCACGCTCGGCGTCTACCTCGCCCAGGCCGCGGTGGAGATGGGCTACCGGGTCACCATCTACAGCTACAACCTGCGCGTCTTCGACCCCACCTGGAGCGAGCTGAGCGCGGACAAGCTGCAGGCCAAGCTGCGCACCCGCGCGGCGGTCAAGGACGAGCCCAAGCTCCAGGAGACCATCCTCGCCTACGCCGACTTCCTGGCCGCGGGCGGGGTGATCCGCTTCGCCGATCTCGACGGCGATCTCCTGGTCAGCACGCTCCGTAACGGCTTCCCGGTCATCTGCGGCCTGAGCGCCACGTACCTCTACCAGACGGCGCGGGAGGATCCGATCACCAACGCCTTCGACGACGTCGCGGGCGAGCCGAGCGGGCACTTCCTCGTCATCTGCGGCTTCGAGGACGGCGGGGCCCGGTTCACGGTGAGCGACCCCTTCAAGGGCCTTCCGATGACCGCGGACGGGACCTACGACGTCACCTCCCGCCGCCTGCTCAACGCCATCTTGCTGGGCGACGTGACCTACGATGGCGTCTTGCTCGTGATCGCCCCCAAGGAAGCCTGATGAGCCGCCGAAAGACCGTCGTCGTCGCCGAGCGCGCCGACGCGCTGGGCCCCCTGACTCCCGTGACCGCCGAGACCTACCTGGCCGGAGAGGCCGGGTCGACCGAGGCGGGCCTGAACGTCATCAACCTGTGCCCCGCCGACCGCTACCTGTCGGAGGGCTACTACGTCTCGCTGCTCGCAGACGCGCGCGGCCACGCGGTGCTGCCGAACGTCGACACGCTCGAGGCGCTGGCCAACGTGCCGGCCGCGCTCCGGCTGCTGGAGGACGCGGGCATCCCGACGTTCCACGGCTCCGGCGCGGATCGGCGCCGCACCCTGACGCGGCTCGCCGCGCTCGGCGGCCCCGAGATCGTCGACACGGTGACCGTCTTCGGCCGCACCGATCACCGCGCCGTCGGGCGGCTCGCGGCGCGCGTGCACCGTCGGTTCCCGGTGCCGGTGTGCCAGATGAGCTTCGCGCGGATCGACGACACGTGGCGACTCTTCCACCTCGCGCCCGTGCCGCTGTCGCGCGTCGACGCGGCGCAGCGCAAGGAGCTCGCCGAGGCCATCGAGAGCGGCAAGCTCGGCCTCAACGGGCCCACGCCCAAGCCCGTCGCGGTGCGGGCGTCGCTGGCGGTGCTCTGGGAGGCGAACGATCCCTTCAAGCCGTCCGAGGACGACACGTTGACGCGCCTCGAGCGCGTGGCCGAGAAGCAAGGCGTGCGCGTGCAGCGCATCGGTCTGAACGACCTCGAGCGCGTGGCCGAGCACGACGCGCTCTTCATCCGCTGCCTCACGGGGCCGGACCTGCCGTCGTTCCGCTTCGCCCAGCGCGCCGAGAGCCTGGGCATGCCCGTCATCGACAGCACGCACTCCATCTTGCGGTGCGGCAACAAGGTCTACCTCTCGGAGCTGCTCTCGCGGGCCAAGGTGCCGACCCCGCGCACCGCGACCGTGGTCACGGGCTCCGACTACGACGAGGTGGTGGCGGAGGTCGGCTCGCCCTTCGTGCTGAAGGTGCCGGACGGCTCGTTCTCCACCGCCGTCTTCAAGATCCCGACCCAGGCCGCGTGGGACCGCACCGTCCCGGGGCTGCTCGCGGGCTCACCGCTCTTGATCGCGCAGGCCTGGACGCCGACCGACTTCGACTGGCGCATCGGCGTGCTCGACGGCCGGCCGCTCTACGCGTGCCGGTACTGGATGGTGCCCGGCCACTGGCAGATCCGTCGCGCGGCCCAGAACGCGGCGGGCGCGGTGAAGGACGGGCGCGTCGAGGGCGTCCCGCTCGAGAGCGTGCCGGCCGCGGTCAAGCGCGTGGCCTGCCGCGCGGCGCGCCTCATCGGCGACGGTCTCTACGGCATCGACGCCAAGGAGGTCGACGGAAGCGCGGTGGTGATCGAGGTCAACGACAACCCCGACATCCACCTCGACTACGAGGACCAGGCCGAGGGCGACTGGGTCTACGAGGAGCTCGTCGCGTGGTTCGTCAAGCGCATCGACGAGGAGGTGGCGTCGCCGCTGAAGTCGTCGGAGCCGCCGACGCCGGAGGACGACGAGCCGATCCGCCGCCCGATCGGCCGGCTGCCGCGCGTGCCCCGGCGCGAGTACCGCGCCTACGAGGTCGTCGGCCTCGAGATGGAGTACGCGCTCGTCGACGCGAAGATGGAGCCGCAGCAGCTGGCCGAGCCGACGCTCGCCTGGCTCGGCGGCCGCCCCACCTCCGAGGTGGAGCTCGGCGTGGTCGCGTTCTCGAACGAGTTCTTCGACCACCTGGTCGAGATCAAGACCCACGTGCCGCTGAGCGGCCTGGTGGAGAGCGAGCGCGCCCTGGCCGAGGGCATCGCGCGCCTCTCGTCGACCCTCGAGGAGCGCTTCGGCGCGCGGCCGATGCCGACGTCGATGCACCCGTGGATCGATCCGAGCAAGGCGCGGCGCTGGTCACGGTCGGGCAAGCGCATCTACGAGACCTACGCGCGCCTCTTCGACACCTCGACGCACGGCTGGGCCAACGTGCAGAGCTGTCAGGTGAACCTGCCGCTCGGTCGCGCGCACGAGGCGGTGGCGATGATGAACGCGTCCGCGCTCCTCGTCCCCTACCTGCCGGCCATCGCGGCCAGCTCCCCGATGTACGACGGGAAGCTCCAGCCCGGCGTCGACAACCGGCTCGCCTTCATCCTGCAGCACCAGCTCAAGATGCCGGAGACGCAGGGCCAGCTCGTGCCCGAGTACTGCGAGAGCATGGCCGGCTACAAGCGCGACGTCCTGCGGCCGATCTACCAGGCGGTCGACGCCCTCGACGACGCGCGCTCCATCCGCCACGAGTGGCTCAACGCGCGCGGCGCGGTCTTCAAGCTCTCGCGCCGCTCGATGGAGGTCCGGGTCATCGACCTGCAGGAGTGCGTCAAGGCAGATGTCGCCATCGCGGCGCTCGTGAGGGGCGCGCTCCACGACCTCAGCGCCGACCTCGTGAAGGGCCGCATCCCGCTCCCCGAGCACCGCCTCCTGGTGGAGGACCTTCACGCCTGCGTGCACGCGGGCAGCCAGGCCAGGGTCTGGGCGCCGCACGTGCCGGGGCTCGATCGCGACGCCGAAGGCCGCGCGGCGGTCAAGGACGTGATCGCCCACATGCAGACGCGCGCGTCGCGCCGGCTCAAGCGCGCGGAGCAGCCGTACCTCGAGATCGTCGATCGCATCCGCCGCGAGGGCACGCTCTCCGAGCGCATGGCGTCCCGGCTTCGCCCCCACGCGGACGACCCGGCGGCGCTTCGTGAAGAGGCGCGCGCGGTCTGGCTCGAGCTCTGCGACTGCCTGGTCGAGAACCGCCTCTGGCCTGGCCGCTCCGCGTAGTCCGGCGCGCCGCGTCGACGGCCGCGGCCCCTCCGGGGTGCGACGCCACGCGGGCCCAGCTCGCCTGCACCCGACCCCGCGGAGCCTGAGCTCGCGCCCAGCCGCGGAAGCCGTCGCGGCAGCGGCAGCGGCAGCGGTCGCGGAAGCGGTCGCGGAAGCGGAAGCGGA